>CAYPUK010000065.1:0-39854 GCA_964414035.1 uncultured Thermoplasmatales archaeon
GGTTTCCAAAAGGTAGTATTTATCTTATGATTCCATTTACCACTTGGTAGATGTATGGTTTGATCATTAACTGATAACCTGCATGATCTTGTTGAGTATCCTGTTATCTGGATAGTTTCTCCAACTTGGAATTGTGGGTTTTGAAACGTCGTTGTATCTGGCTTTATAATAGTTATGAATTCTTCTGGAGATTTTTTTGTTACTGAAATAGTGATGTTTACTTGAGAATGAATGTGTTGATTAGGATTATGAACTACGATGTAATATGATTCATCAACCAAATTTATATTATCATTTATGATATTTTCTTTCTTAAAATAGTTTGATTTAAACGGTTCATTATTATCATATTTGATATATTCTTCTTCGTTGAGTATCAAAAATGATACTTGCGTATCCGATGAATATTGCCCAACATCATTATTTCTCACATTTGCTTGATATTGAAATCCTTTTGATCGTAAAGAAGCAGATACTAAGATTTCTTCATCTTCAGATGGACTTTCATCAATAGTTCCTACAGGCTTTTTATCAAATTTAATCATTGGAAAACGAATTGAATAATTAGCATCATTTGCATCTGTTAATCGTCTTACCGCTGTCCAAGAAGCAAAAGGAAACGGTAATTGATCAAGGGGGTGCTGAATTAAAAACACATACTCATCATGCTTTCCAAGATTGAAGGTGCATGATCCATGAACATCTGTATAATTCCAAATACTAATGGTTAATCCATCAATAACATCAGAAGTATTTTCAATCCGATCTTTTAATCGAGTATACACGTGTTCCAAAAGTGATTCTTGAACTTTTTCTGGGAGAAAAGACCAAAAAGATTCAAGACCATCCAAGATTTTGTTCTTATACCAAGTTATATCTTTCAATCCTTTCACAAGTGCTGTAACTCGCATGCCATCCAATGGTTTTCCCATCAAATCTGAGACTTGAAATGAAACATTAATACGGTCTTCTGATGGAATATATCTAGAAGAAACATCTGAAACAACGCCATCTCCTCTCCAAGAAAATACGGAGGACATATCCTTTCCCCAGCCATCGGCATAAACCAACGGTGTATCAACGGTTCCACCAGTATCTGACCACCAGTTATCATTCTGATGCCATCCATTAACATAAAATTCTCTCCAAACATGATCCTCAGCAATGTTGCATACACTAATTGATGGAATAAGAACTGATCGAAGACCAGCAACAGCAATTCGCTGCAATTCACCACACCATCCGTTATGTTGATGAGCAATCAAATTAGGCTGACCAGGCCGATCACCAGTTGCCTGAAATGGAACTGTTTTACCAACCCAATAACTTACTGCTTCAATTCCAGTTGGATGAAGTTTGATACTTTCTTGCCAATCCCTATTTGCTGGTTGAGAATATGCTTGATCATCCCATAAAAATGGAATACTTTCAATTTTTTCTAAGAGTAATGGATATCCTAAATCATTATGATAAAAAACATAGTCTCTCCAAAAAGATTCATAAATAAAAGAAGGTGTTTCACTAAGGATTTGAGGATGGACGATATACCAATAATAAATATCCCTTGGAATAATTCGATTAATATTCTGTCCTTGATGACGGCTGGTATACTGGATCGTAGAATAATAATTTGGTAAATCAGGATTAAATTCTATGATGTTTGCATAAGATATGTATTGGTCAACGGTGTAAATTTGTTCTACATTTTTTAAAATAAGATCTGGATTTGGTGGATTTCCCAGTGGAGCATGAGCTATACAAAAAGCAATTTCATCAGTGTGCGTTTTAGTTGCGTTCAGGATAAGACGAGCATATACCTCTGGATTTGATAACTCACTAAATTGATGAATTAAAGAATCTTCAAGCCAATCTGGAGATTTCACAAGAGCTTTTTTTACTATCTCTGAAAATGACTCTGTAATTGGCAGGGTTATTTTTGAAAAATTATGCGTTGAAGGATTATATTTAATGATATAATCTCCACCAGGTTCGATCCAAACTGAACTATCAAAACCACACACAATCTGAGCATCATCAAGGTCTGTTTTTGAATGTGAACTAATTGAACTCCCAAAAGGTATTGAATTACTCAGAAAGATAAGGATTAAAAGAAAACACCATACTTTTTTCGGTTTAGCCAATCGGTGTAAGACCATACATATAAACCCCCAATACTATAAAATAACCTTGATTATTATATAAATGGTTGGGTAATTTGACATGGATTTTTCAAACAAAAAAAGTCTCATTGAATTTTTGCAAAACACACAGGTTTGAATTTACAACCCTTGCATTTCCGTTTATCGTTATGATTACGAACAACTTTTCCAGTGTTCACGGTTTCTTTCATCAGATTAATCGTTGATTTTAATTGATTCTTCTGTACATGATTAAATAGGATTTTGAACCGCTTATTGGTATCAGAATATAATAAATACCCATATGGTGAAGGCCGATGATATACTTCTTTTGCGAGTTGGCAATACGACATAAGTTGCATGACATGATGTGGTTTTGGAGTATGATGATTCCCACTTTTCACTTCAACAGGTATTCGTTTCCATCCTTTCTTAAGGATGAGGTCTGGTTTTCCAACAAGTGGATATCTTTGAGAATATACGGATGGAGGTGAACTATGTAGATCATCATACACGATTTTACCATGGGGAAGCAAGGTGTTCTGCTTTGATTTCCTCGCAATGGAAAGAATAACAATTCCAAAGATAAGTAAACAAATTGCACTGATTATCACAAACAAAACAAAAGACATAACAAGATCACCAAATCAATCCAAAATAACTACCAATTATTATCAACAAAAGAATGAAGATTCCAATAAAGAATAAGTAATATCCTAATCGAAACATCACCCGATTCAAATGAGTTTTCCTTCCAATAGTTTCATGCACCCTAAGACCATGAGATTTCTTTTTTACCAATTTTTTTGAAGATGGTCCTTGATATCCTTGTCGTTTCAAAAACCATGAGACTGAACAAAACGTATATTGTCCTACCTCTGAAGCTGAAAATAAGTTATCGCTCTTTTTCTTGCTCATTATAACCACATGATGTTTTCTCAAACTAGATGAGGGTACTCTAATTTTTTATCAATCAACTATCCATTTCCCTTTTATCCTCTTTTCCTTGTATCCACCTTTTAACGCGGTCAACATAATCTATTTATCAGCTAATGTTGATTGAGGGTACTTAATAGAGGTATGTTTATGACTCCTATCATTGGCATTCGTAGAGAAGATAAAAACAAATGGGAACAACGTGTACCGCTCATTCCTGATCATATCAAAGAACTACAAGAAAAACATGATATTTCAGTTCTTATCCAACCATCAAAAATCCGAGCATACAAAGATGAAGCATACCAAAAAGCAGGAGCTATCATCACTGAAGATCTCTCAAGAGCACCAGTCGTATTTGCAGTAAAAGAAATCCCCATATCCTTTTTCCAAGAGAATAAGACGTACATCTTTTTTTCACACACTATCAAGGGACAATCATATAATATGCCGATGCTAAAGAAAATGATGGAATTAAATTGCACATTGATTGATTATGAACGAATCGTTGATGAAAATAATAGACGACTGATATTTTTTGGGCGATATGCAGGTATAGCAGGGATGGTGGATACCCTATGGGGATTTGGAAAACGACTTGAAAAAAACCTTGATATAAAAAATCCATTTAGTAAAATAAAACAAACTTATCAATACGATTCATTAACCAAACTAAAACAACATTTTACAAGTATCGGAAAATACATTGAAACAAATGGATTACCCTCAACCATCAATCCGCTCATCGTTGGATTTGCAGGATATGGTAATGTTTCAAATGGGGCACAAGAAATCTTAGATTTACTTCCCTTTGTAGAATTACAACCGCAACAATTAAAAACTGTTTTTGATGAACCTGACCCGCATACCTTATACAAAGTCGTTTTTAAAGAAGAAGACATGGTCCAACCGAAAAATCCATCTAATCCATTTCAACTACAAGACTACTATCATTACCCTGAAAAATACACTTCAACCTTTGAACAGTATCTTCCATATCTTTCAATTCTTATCAATGCGATCTATTGGGATAAACGATATCCTCGATTAGTCACCAAACAATTCCTTAAATCGTATCAGGAAACACCTAAAGATCTTAGACTTTCAATCATTGGAGACATTAGTATCGATATCAATGGGGCAATTGAACCAACTGAAAAAGCAACTACTCCAGACAATCCAATCTTTGTCTATAATCCAAAAACAGATTCAATTTCTGATGGAATAAACGGAGAAGGAATAGCTATCATGGCGGTGGATAATCTTCCTTGTGAACTACCAAAAGATTCATCTCGATCGTTTAGTGAAATACTCTGGCATTTTGTTCCTTCAATTGCTACAACTGATTATTCAGTTTTATTCGACCAACTCACACTTCCACCAGAAATTAAACGAGCAGTCATTCTTCATAATGGACAATTAACCCCACAACATACCTATATCAATAAATATTTATAATTTGGTCTTGTTGCCCCTGCAAAAAAAGTCTTCTAAAGAGGTGACCACAAATCATGAATAAAGTGTTAGTCCTTGGTGCGGGAATGGTTTCCAGGCCGCTCGTTCGATACCTTTTAGATTTACCTGGTGTCACAGTGACTATGGCCAGTCGTACGGTAGAAAAAGCAGAAACAATCATTGATAATCACCCAGATGGAACTCCAGTAGCACTCAACGTTCAAAACGATGAAAAACTTGAATCACTCGTGAAAAACGCAGATGTAATCGTTAGTTTGCTCCCATATACGTTTCATGTGAAAGTTGCAAAACTTTGCATACATCATAAGAAACATTTGGTAACCACTTCATATGTAAGTCCAGAAATGAATGCTCTCGATAAAGATGCCAAAGAAACAGGTGTTTTATTACTAAATGAATGCGGTCTTGACCCTGGTATCGATCACATGAGTGCAATGAAAATCATTCATGAAGTAGAACAACAAAATGGATATATCCAACATTTTAGATCAACAACCGGTGCACTTCCATCCCATGAGAACAACACCAACCCCTTCGGATATAAATTTAGTTGGTCGCCACGTGGTGTATTACTTGCTTCTCGAAATCCTGCAAAATGGTTAGAAAACGGAGAATTAGTTTCTATTCCTGGTGAGAATCTTTTTGAAAATTATAAATTACAAGATGTCCCAAAGGTTGGAACATTTGAAAATTATCCAAACCGAAATTCAGTTCAGTACAAAGACATCTATGGATTAGAAAAAGCAGAAACAGTCTATCGAGGAACCTTTCGAATGACCGGGTGGTGTGAAACACTTCGAGCTATCGCTCAACTTGGCTGGTTGGATGATAAGAAAATCGATGATCCTGGTCTGAAGACATATGCAGATGTCACTGCTCATCTCTTGTCAACAAAAAAAGATTCATTATATGAAGATACTGCAGAAATATTGCATCTTCCATCATATGCAGCGGTATTGAAACGATTGGAATGGCTGGGGTTATTCAGTGATATTTCACTACCGGAAGATAAAGATAATCCATTAGATTATTTGAATGTGTTAACATTAGAAAAGATGTCACTACCAGATGATGAAAAAGATATGATCGTTATGCATCATGAATTCACAGCAGTTTATGATGACAAAAAAGAATATCTCACATCAACCCTTGTAAACTATGGAGAACCACACGGAGACAGTGCAGTTGCGCGAACAGTAGCACTTCCAGCGGCAATCGCCGTGAAAATGATTCTAAACAATACTATAAAACTGACTGGTGTGCATATTCCGATTATTCCAGAGATCTACAATCCAATTCTTAATGAACTAGAAACAATGGACGTCTCATTTACGGAAACAAAAAAACAACTCTAACATTTTTCCTTTCCCCCTTTCTTTTTTTCATTTTTTTTTGTCGTAAGTTTTTAAAGTAATGAACACCTTATCACTATTATAAAAATGGGGAAATAATCATGAAGAATGATGTTTTTACTATCCTATCAAAAGGTTTTATATTTTTTCTAATACATATCGTAAGAAAAAATACACCGTATAAGGATTACAGTAATCAACTCAGCGGAGGTTTGGATTAAATGAACAATAAATTCATTATTTTACTAGTGATAGGAATCCTCTCATTACAAACAGTAATAACTCCAATTCATCATAATCTATTAGCCACAGAAAATAATGATGTTGATGTCAAAGAAACATCTGAGATTCTTATTCGAATAGATACTACTCAGGGTATACCGATCCTACCAAATACAATGGACGTGGTAAGTGGATATCCTGAATCATATATTGAAGTGATCATCTCAGAAGATGACCTTGTTCATCTTGCTGATCAAGGTATTTCCTATACCATACTCGATATGGATTTTGATACCTCTTCTGCCTCATTTGTTGATTCATATTTCACATTTGCTGATTTTGAAGATCACATTGAAACTATTGCTTCTGATCATCCAGAAATAACATCCTTATTTAGTATTGGAAAAAGCTATGAAGATCGAGAATTATGGTGCTTTGAAATAAGTGATAACCCTGGAGAAGATGAACAGGAACCTGAAGTGCTTTTCATGGGATTACATCATGCTCGGGAATGGCCTACTCTTGCCATTACCATCTCATTGATCGAAGAACTCGTTGAATCATATGGGACAAATGATACAATTACTGATCTTGTTAATAGTCGAAGAATCTGGGTGATCCCTTGTGTGAATCCGGATGGATACCATTATGATTACGATGAACATAATGGTGCACAATGGTGGCGAAAAAACAGACATTATTTCCCTGATTATCGATTATATGGAGTTGATCTCAACCGAAATTATGGTGGAAGTAGTAATGGTTTACCGGATTCAATGTGGGGTTCATTTGGTATTAGTCATCATCCAAAATCGGCCGTATATTGTGGTACCGAACCGTTTTCCGAATTAGAAGTTCAGCATGTTAAACAGTTTTTCCTTAATCATACCATAGATGCATCCATTAGCTGGCATACCTATGGCGAACTGGTAATGTGGCCTTGGGGTTATTCAACTGAAGATCAAGCACCTGATCATGAGTACCTAAGCCAACTAGGAAATGATATCGCAAAAGAGATCACTCAAATTGATGGCTCTGGTTATTATACACCAACTCAGAGTGCTGGATTATATCCAACAACTGGAGATACCATTGATTGGTTTTATGGATATAGTCATTATGTTCTTGGCCGCCCACATTTTGGGTATACTATTGAATCGTGTGATTCATTTCATCCAGATGAATCCTATTTGCAGCAAGTCTGTAAGGAAAATGTAGATGGTGCACTGGTACTGCTCAAGGAAGCTGAAAACATCACACATGTTCCATCTCGGGTATTACCCCCAAAAGTGACGCAGACTCATCTTTGTGAAAATGATACGCTCATGGTTGAATGGGAAGAACAAAATCCGCAAGCTGGATTACAAAAACTATCTGTGCAACAATTATCTGATTGTACGATTACGGTTGATCAAGTCACTGAAGAAAATACTCATTGGGACCTATCTGAGTTCACTATCAGTTCAACGAAATCTCAATCTGGTGAATTTTCGTATAAATCACATAAATCCGATGGGAAAGTATCATCGATGACAAGCAGCTATCCAGTTTTTGTCACACCAGATATGAAATTATCTTTCTGGTGTTCTTATGATATTGAAGAAGATTATGATTATGCATTTGTCGAAGTAAGCACCAATAAAAGATTATACAACATTTTAGATTCTTTTACTGGTGAGAGTTCAGCATGGGAATATCATGAATATGATTTAACTGAATATGAAGGAAAATCTGTTTTTATTCGATTCCGCTACGTTACAGATGGGAACACACATGGAGATGGATTTTTCGTTGATGATATCTATCCAATAAGCAATTTTGATTCAGTTAGTAGCATTGATGATCACCTTATTTCCTCTCCATTTTATTTATCGCTCTCTGAAAATATGACGAGTTATTTCCGGTTAAAAGGGTATAATGATGCTTATGAATGGGGAGATTACAGTCAACTCTACCCGCTCTCTGAATTCATGGGTAATTTAGCTCCCCTTACACCGACTATATCCGGAGAAAAACAAGGGAAAACCGGTAAGATTCAAACATATACGATTCAAAGCATGGATCCTAATCAAGATGAAGTTTATTATCAAATAGACTGGGGTGACGGTAATCAAACCGAGTGGATCGGACCATATCCATCTGGCGAATTAGTAGAAATTGATTACCAATGGAATGTTGATGGAACATACACTATCACTGCACGGGCAAAAGACACGCAAGATGCAATGAGTGAATGGGGAGAATTAGAAGTAAAAATGCCATACGTTTTTGATCATCCATTTTTTCATCGAATTCAAACATTTATCAGATGGATCTGTTCATTAACAAATTAAGACTATAATTGAAATAGAATGCAGAAAATCAAAAAAACATGGATTTTCTGTTCACCTTTTTCTCTTTTTATTCTTAAAATCATTGAACATTTTTCACCGATATCATTTTATAACTGCTACAGATACCCGTCTAACAACACCAAACGATTTACCCCTTATGGAGGTGAAAAAAAGTATGACTGTAACACCAGATAACGTTCATAATACATTAAGCAGATATATGCTTGTAGATGGATTCGACCTTGTTTTAGACCTTAAGAAAAGTCAGGGATGTCAAATTTATGATTCCCGACATGATCGCTATCTTTTAGATGGTTTTTCATTTTTTGCTTCATCTCCATTAGGCAGCAATCATCCTGCATTAAATAATCCTGAATTTATTTTAAAGATTGGGGAACTTGCAGTTAATAAACCAACGAACTCAGATCTTTATACGCAAGAGATGGCTGATTTCGTTGACACCTTCGGTCGTCTTGCAGTACCTGATTATTTCAAACATTTATTCTTTGTCAGTGGAGGATCACTTGCTGTTGAAAACGGGTTAAAAACAGCATTTGACTGGAAGGTACAAAAAAACCTAGCTGCAGGAAATGGAGAAAAAGGATCCAAAGTCATTCATTTTAAAGATGCATTCCATGGAAGAACCGGTTATACCCTTCCAATGACCAATACCTTTGATCCAAATAAAACAAAATATTTTCCTGTCTTACGATGGCCACGCATCATTAACCCAAGTATTAGATTTCCATTAAATGAAGAACATTTAAGGCAAGTTGAAAACCTGGAAAATCAAGCTGTGGAAGAAATAGAAAACGCATTTGCACAACATCCTGATGATATCGCCGCGCTCATTATCGAACCTATCCAAGGGGAAGGTGGAGATCATCATTTTAGAAAAGAATTCTTCAAAGAAATTCGAAGGCTTTGTGATGAACATGATATTATGTTCATGGTCGATGAAGTACAAAGCGGTGTTGGTCTCACTGGAAAAATGTGGGCTCATGAACATTTTGATGTTCAACCGGATATCCTTGCATTTGGTAAAAAAACACAAGTATGTGGGATCATGGTTGGTGATAAAGTCGATGAAGTGAAAGATAACGTATTCGCCGTGAGTAGTCGTATCAATTCCACTTGGGGTGGTAACCTTGTCGATATGGTTAGAGCTCAAAAATATTTTGAAGTAATCGAAGAGGAACGATTAGTAAAAAATGCTGAAGTTCAAGGAAAACGATTGCTTGAAGGGTTACAATCACTTGAACAAAAATATCCACAATTGTTATCTAATGCTCGAGGACGAGGATTAATGTGTGCTTTTGATCTGCCAACACCTGAGAAGCGAGATGAAATGAAGAATAGATTATACAAAAATGGTCTTGTTGTTCTAGGTTGCGGTGCAAGTACCATCCGATTTAGACCACCACTTATTATTTCAGAACAAGAAATTGATGATACTATTGATATCATCAATAAAACAGCTCAATCATTCTAAAAAAAGATAAAAAATTGAAAAAAGGGAAAAACTATGATTTTTTCCTTTATTTTCATTCTTTTTTCAATTCATTCTTAATTTCTTCAACAACATTATCGATAAGAACACGTTTCTGATCTGTTGTATCTCGATTTCGAATGGTGACCTGGTTATCATCTAAGCTTTCAAAATCAACCGTAACACAAAATGGCGTACCTATTTCATCCATTCTAGCATACCGCCGTCCGATACTTCCACCATCATCATATCTGGTGAAGATACCGTTTTCTCGAAATGTTTTATCGATTTTTTTAGCGATTTTGATAAGTTTATCATCACTAATCAACGGAAAAACTCCGACTTTAACTGGGGCCATTGATGGTGGCAACAACAATTTACGGTATTCCTCATCATTTTTTGTTTCTTCATGATAACTATGTTCAAGTAAACAATATAATATTCGGTCTACACCGTATGATGGTTCAATAACATGAGGAATAAATTTATCACCGGGAACGGTCACTGTTTCCTCTTCGATTTTATAGCAGGTATCTGGAATCTCAATCTTATCATTATCAATGTCTAATATGATTGGTTCTGAGATGTTTCCTGCATCTAATGATTCCAATTTCTCTTTGATGATTCCTGCACGTTGTTTGAATTCAGGGCCAAGAACATTCATCTTTGGAACAATTTGTTTTTTTGTTACTCGTTTAGGTTCATCGTATCGACGTAGTGCATACATATCTGTTTTTGAAGCAGTTATATGTGCATTTAAATCATACGCACTTCGATCCGCGATTCCAACGCATTCAACCCATCCGAATCGTTCACTGAACAGTTCTGCATCCCAACATTCCTTTGCGTAATGAGCTAATTCATCATCAGCATGTTTGCGAAAACGGAATTTTTTTGAATCAACACCTGCATCTAACAAGATACTTTGAGTCATAAACATGTAAAACGCTAAGGCTTGATTATTGATAATTTGCTCATCAACTGCTTTTTCCATAGATATTTTCATTTCATTTACATTATCAAAAAGATAAAGTTCATGATCCTTGACTTCATCAAATAACTCATGGCTTTTGTTCTCGGGGTCAAAGAATATTTCTGCTTCAGCCATAGAGAACTCCCTCATCCGAATTGGCCCTTGTCTCGGAGAAACCTCGTTCCGATAGCCTTTGCCCAGTTGAACGACACCAAATGGAAGTTTTTCCCGAGCGTAACGATATAAAAGGTGAAAACCAGTAAAAATACCTTGAGCTGTTTCAGGTCTTAAAAATGCATCACGAGTTTTTCCAATACCAATCTCGGTGGAAAACATAAGGTTTACTGGATGTGCATTGGAAAGTTTTGATCCACAATCTGGACAGGTTATGGTATCGTTTGCTATTGCTTCTTCAACTGTTTCATCATTATTGATGATGTCCTCAACTTTGAATGATGTATGGCATTGTTCGCAATCAACGGTTAGATCTGTGAATTCATCAACGTGGCCTGATGCTTTTAACACATCATATAATGTGATGGTAGGTGTGCTAATTTCAACGTTTGCATCTTTGAGTAAATAATATTTTCTCCACAAATTTTCTAGATTTTCTTTTAGTCTGGATCCTAGGGGGCCATAATCATAAAAACCTGCGGATCCACCATAGATTTCAAAAGAAGGATAGAGAAATCCTCGTCTTTTCGCTAGCATCATTATTTTATCATAGGTATCTAAAGCCATGGGGGATGTTTTCTCCTTTTCATTATACAATGATTTATTCTTTTGATAAACATGCCATTAAATCAATATCTGTTACCATCCCTACTAGTCGATCCTCAGAATTAACTAGAGGAACGTGACTGATATCATGTTTTGTCATCATTTTTGCGACATCACAAATAGGAGTCCGTTTAGTAGCTGTTTTAACTTCTTTAATCATTACTTTTTCAACTGGTTCCATCGGTAAGGATACTTCAGACGTTGAGTGATACATCCGTACCGTATCTCTAATTCCTTCCCAAGTCCACTGATCTTCATCATCACCAATTCCCATTTTTGATTCTTCTATCTCTTCTTTGATCTGACTTAATTTGAAAATATCTCCATCAGAGACGATACCAATCACTTTTCGATGTTCATCTAAGACCGGTAGTGCATTTTCATTAGTAATATTGATGATTTCCATTACAATGTTAATCGGCGTTTCCTTATAAACAGGCACTACTCTTGTCGTTGCAACTGATTCAACGGTTTCTTCATGTTTCTGTTGAACAAGGACTTTGAGTATTTCTCTTGGACTGATGATACCTTCGATTTGACCCTTTGATGATACGACTGGAAGGCCATGAATCCTTTCCTCATGCAATATTTTTGCTGCTTTTTCAATGGTATCTTTTGGTTTTACTGATATATACTCTTCGTTCATTACCATGGCAAGTTGGTCTTCTTCAGCATTCTTAAAAATATCCGTTCGAGTAACAACTCCTTTGATCAAATCGGTTCCCTTCTTTAGTACAGGGATACCGGAGACGTCATTTTTTGATAGTATGTCTAATGCTTCTTCTACCGTGCCTGGAACATATCCGACTATTAATTCTTTTGACATTATTTCTTCAACGTTCATATCATCCCTCTTCAACCTTTCTAAGTATTGTCTTAATCTGATAATTATTTGGATCTAGAACTATCCAAGTCGTTGGGAGCGTGGAACCAGGAATATTATCTTTTAAATTTAAATCTTTCCTTACATTATATGTAGCCATGATAAACAGTTCTTCAAGGCTGAAAAGATGGGGAAATTTGTTTTGAATAAACTGAATTTCCTTGATGATGCTGGGAGAATGCAACATGAAATTGTCTGTACCCAGTAAAATTTTATTCCCAACTTTTTTCATTTGTTCAAGATTTGGTTGCAATCCAAAGAAATAATTCGATCGAGGACAGACAACGATTGGGATCTTTTGGTGTTTGACTTGTTCTAAATCTTTTTTTGTTGCCTGGTTCATGTGAATAATAAAATCAGGATGTAATGACAGAACTCGATGTATTGGTTCTCGAATCCGCTCACTAACATGCAAAGCAAAACGTTTATTTTTTTTCTTAGTTTGTTCAACAGCATGTGTCACAAACTCGTAATTTACATCTTCTAAGCTACTGATAGCAATGCCATCGGATTCATTTAATAGTGTATCTAGTTCTTTTGATGAATCTTGTTCATCTGGTCTTCCTAATATAATTGATTGTAATGGTATTTGTTGTAATGCGTTTTTGAGAAGATGAATTCCTTTTGTTCCATTTTCTCTGAAATCAACGAATGTTGAGATCCCTTCTTTGCGTAATTCATGTAATCCATGGGTGATGCCTTGGATGATTTCTTGATCATTTGTGCTGTTAAGCAATCGATGTTTTATTCCATTCGGTGGTGCGACTAGTTTTTCAAGGTTATGGGGTAATGAAACATTTTTCCTTCTGATGAATGTGTCTCCGATATGAGTATGTGCATTAACAAAAGTTGGAATGATTAATGATTTTTCAGATGATGATTTAGTAGATTTATCAAAATGGATCGTTGGATGTTCTCGATTTTTAATTTGAACATAACCATTTTTGAATCCTTTATTAGTTAATATTTTACCTTCAATATGACTCATATTTCCAATTTTACAACAATTATACCTCTTCTTTTTCAGATTGTAACTTGGTAAGTAACCAGGCTATGTTTTCTCCGAGGTTCCTCATGTTTACTAATCCTTCAGAATCCTTAGCAACATCACCAATATCCTTTCCGATTCCAGTGTTCCAATAAATGGATCCGGGGATTATCATCTCTTCTATGAGAAAAAAATGATTGATTGCATTAAATGCATGTATTGCTCCAGCTCTACGCACGGCAACAATTGCTGCTCCAATCTTATGTTTGAACGCGTTATCATTTGCTCTTCCCACACGTCCTGCACGATCGATTAGTGCTTTCATTTCAGCGGTCACATTTGAAAAATAAGTTGGAGAACCTAACAAAATGACATCAGCTTCCATCATTTTTTCAATACAGTGATTTACAATGTCCTCTTTTTGAAAACAAGTATTATCTTTTAATTTGTAGCATTGATTACACGCATTGCATCCATTGATTCGTTCCCCAGCAAGTTGAATCATTTCACAATTGATGTTATGTTTTTTAAGAATGGAGAACACTTCATTGATTAAAATTGCAGTGTTTCCGTTTTTCCGCGCGCTACCGTTTATCGCTAGTGCTTTCATATATCTGGGGAGTATCTTTTAGGGTATTATAAGTCTTGATGGTTGATTTTTACTTTTGTTAAAGGATAATCTTTATTAGAAAAACCCGAATTCAGTGTGTTGAACATTATTTAAAAAACATTGAACACTTGTTTAATCCCATGAAGAAAACTATTGGGGGAGTACATCGTGATTGAAAAAACAATAGGCGATATAGTAGACGAAACAGCAAAAAAATATCCGAATAATGACGCGTTAGTATACGTTGACCGTGGCCTTCGATTAACCTATAAGGAATTCAAGGTAAAAGTGGATAAGCTCGCGAAATCGTTAATGGCTCTTGGCATTAAACGAGGAGACCATATTGCGGTTTGGGCATATAATGTACCTGAATGGGTTTATCTTCAATTCGCTTCAGCCAAAATTGGAGCTGTCCTTGTAACCGTAAACACGTATTACAAAGCAAAGGAACTTGAATATTTATTGAAGCAATCAGATTCAACGACCTTATTTTTAGTTGAATCATTCAAAGATGTGAATTATGTGGAGATGGTCAAAAAGATTGTTCCTGATTTAGCAAATGTCAAACCAGGATCACTTAATCTAGATAACCTACCATTTTTCAAAAACATTGTTTACATTGGAGAGAATGCGCCGAAAGGAATGTTTTCATTTTCAGAAATAGAAGATATGTATGATCAAATTTCTGATGATGAACTAGCAAAGCGTCAAGCATCTCTTGATCAGCATGATACCATTAATATGCAGTATACTTCTGGTACTACGGGTTTTCCAAAAGGAGTGGAACTTACGCATCATAATATTGTGAACAATGCGTATTATGTTGGTGAAACCATGGGAATGACCGAAAATGACCGACTTTGCATTCCAGTTCCGTTCTTCCATTGTTTTGGTTGTGTGATGTCTACGTTGAATTCAGTGATCCATGGATCTGCTATGGTTCCTATTGAACAATTTGATGCGGGGAAAGTGTTAGAAGCAATTGAAACTGAGAAATGCACAGCAGTTCAAGGTGTTCCAACCATGTTTATTGCTGAACTTGGTCATCCGGATTTTGATAATTTCGATTTGTCCTCGTTAAGAACGGGTATTATGGCTGGTTCCTCGTGTCCTATTGAAGTCATGAAACAATCGATGGAAAAGATGTATTTGAAAGAGATTACTATTGCGTATGGATTAACTGAGGCGTCACCTGTTATTACTATGACTCGAAGAGATGATCCTATTGAAAAACGGGTGGAAACCGTTGGTAAAGTACTTCCGAATATTGATGCAAAGATTGTTGATCCTGAAACTGGTGACGAGTTGCCCCCTGGTGAGCCAGGTGAGTTGATCGCACGTGGTTATAACATAATGAAAGGGTATTATAAGATGCCTGATAAAACATCTGAAAGCATTGTTGATGGATGGCTTCATTCTAAGGATTTAGCGGTAATGGATGAAGATGGTTATTTTAGTATTCTTGGAAGAACTGATGATATGATCATTCGTGGTGGTGAGAATGTGTATCCTCGTGAGATTGAGGAGTTCTTGTATACGAATGAGAAGATTGAAGATGTTGCTGTGGTTGGGGTTCCTAGTGAAAAATATGGGGAAGAAGTTTGTGCGTTCATTAAATTGAAAGAAGGTGAGCAAGCAACTGAAGAAGAGATCAAATCGTTTTGTAAAGAAGGTATTTCTCGGTTTAAGATACCAAAATATATCTTATTCAGTGAAGAGTTTCCGATGACTGCTAGTGGAAAGATTCGAAAAGTTGATCTAAGAGATATTGCAAGGCAACAACTGGAGATTGTGTAAATAGAAACAATTAAAATATCTTTTTCATTTCTTTTTTTTGTTTGTGAATATTAAGGTGAAATGATGGTAAAAAAAGAATTTGAAGCCGAAGATATAAAGATAGTTGTTGATTATGAAAAATGTACTGGTGCAGCGGAATGTGTTACTGTTTGTCCGGTTGATATTTTTGAAGTTGAAGATGGAAAAGCGGTTTGTCATAATGTGGCTGATTGTATCGAGTGTTGTGCTTGTGTGACTGCTTGTCCGCATGAAGCTATTGAACATTCTTCGTGTTAATCTTTTCCTTTTTTTCTTCTTTTTTTTAATTGATTTTTTGGTTTGTAAGCGAAATGTTTAAATATACAATATTGTATTCAGTTCTAAATTGTAATGATTACAAGTTAATAATCATTCAATTATTGTAGGTGATGTGTTTGGACGACTATGTAGATCTTCTTAAAACAAACGAGTTGAAGATAACTCATCATCGATTAGCTATTCTTAAATATCTTGATAATCATAGAACGCATCCTACAGCTGAAGAAATCTATCAACATCTCAAAAAAACAAATCCGGGCCTTTCTAGAACCACGGTTTATAATAATTTAGAAACACTGTCGGATTCACATATTATTCAACGTTTGACAATTTGTCCAACTGAGCATCGATATGATTTCAATAACAGTATGCATCATCATTTTATTTGTACAGAATGTGGTTCAATCATCGATATTGATTTTGAATGTCCAACAGTCAGTAAAATTAAAAAACATGTCACTGAACAAGGTCATCAAATAGAAGAAGTTCATGGGTATTTCAAAGGAATTTGCAAAACGTGTTTAGAAAAAAAAGGGAGGGAACATTCTGGATAAAACTGCATTACATGAAATTTCATATGGTTTATATATAGTAAGTTCAGAATATGCTGGGAAAGCGAACGGTCAAATCGCTAATGCAGTAATGCAAATAACAGCTAATCCTCCAACGCTTGCAGTGAGCATCAATAAAGAAAATTTTACACATGAACTTATTAATAAGAGCAAAAAATTTACGATTTCCATCCTTGACAAGGAAACACCAATGAGTCTCATCGGTACCTTCGGATTCAAATGTGGAAGAACTATTGAAAAGATGGAACATGTAACCTGCATTCAGAAAGAAACCAGGGTTCCCATCGTAACTGATCATACCATTGCATACATCGAAGCAACATTAATAAACAAGATAGACGTTGGTACACACACCATATTTGTGGGGGAGATTGCGAATACTGATTTACTTACAGATAACGAACCCATGACCTATGAATATTATCATCATGTTAAGGGTGGATTATCACCAAAGAATGCACCTACATATTTAGGTGAACAAACAAAAAAAGAACAAAACAAGGAGGAAAAAACAATGGATAATTATGTATGTACCGTCTGTGGCTATATTTACGACCCTGAACAAGGAGACCCCGATAATGGTGTCAAACCAGGAACCGCTTTTGAAGATGTCCCTGAAGATTGGGTTTGCCCAGTTTGTGGTGCCGGAAAAGAAGCATTTGAAAAACAATAATTCTTAAACAATGATAAGAACGTGATTGAGATGAAGGCAGTTGAAATAAAACCGGATGTGTACTGGGTTGGAGGTATTGATTGGAATCTACGAAATTTCCATGGATACATCACTCCCAGAGGATCAACATATAATGCATATTTGATTCTTGATGAAAAAATCACCCTCATTGATACCGTGAAACATTACCTTTACGATGAAATGAAAACACGGATTTCATCAGTGACCGACCCAGAAAAAATTGATGTTGTGATCTCAAATCATGTAGAAATGGATCACTCAGGGAGCTTACCGAAGATCCTTGATCTTAACCCAGATGCAACACTTGTTACCTCCACTCGTGGACAACGAGGCCTAAAACAACATTATGAAAAAAACTGGAATTTTAAGGTGGTCGATGCAGGGGATAGCTTGTCAATAGGAAAGCGAACACTGGATTTCATTCCTATTCCAATGGTTCACTGGCCAGATTCAATGGTGACCTATAGCAAACATGATAAGATACTCTTTCCAAATGATGCATTCGGTCAACACCTAGCAACAAGCAAACGATTTGACGATCAGATCGACTGGGGAATTCTCAAAGAAGAAGCTGCAAAATATTATGCAAACATCGTGCTGCCCTATGGAGGTCAAGTGCAAAAAGCATTGTCTGGTGTATCAAACCTTGATTTTGATACAATTGCTCCCAGTCATGGCATTATTTGGCGTTATCACTTAGATGACATTATTTCACTGTATAATGATTGGTCCAAAAATAACACAAAACCATATGCAGTGATTGCATATGATAGCATGTGGGGATCAACGGAAAAACTAGCGCATGCATTTGCTTCAGGCCTAGAGGATGGAGGGATGAATGTGAGGATTCGTAACATTCAACAAACTCCTTTTTCAGATATTATAACAGACATCCTGGAAGCTGAAGTTATTGCCCTTGGTTCTCCAACACTAAATAACACCATGCTTCCAACCGTAGGAGGATTCCTAACTTATCTGAAAGGTTTGAGACCAAAGGATAGAACAGGTTTTGTGTTTGGATCATATGGTTGGGGAGGTCAAGCAGTGAAACACATCGAGAACATGCTTGATGGATTATCCTGGAATTTTCCAGAAGAAAGTATGAACATAAATTTTGTTCCAAAAGAAAAAGATTTAGAAAAAATTAAAAATAAAGGAATAAATATAGCAAAAAAATTGAAAATAAATAGGAATTAGGAATATTAAAATGGAGGAAAAAATATGGAAGAAGAAATGAAAATGCCCCTTCTTGGGGACAAGTTTCCAGAGATGGAAGTACAAACATCAGAAGGACAAATGAAACTACCAGAAGCATACAAAGGAAAGTGGTTTATCCTGTTTAGTCACCCTGGAGATTTCACCCCGGTCTGTACCACTGAATTCTATGCGTTTCAAAAACGATATCCTGAGTTCAAAAAACTGAACACAGAACTCATCGGTTTCAGCGTGGATCAAGTTCATAGTCATATCAAATGGATAGAATGGATCAAGGATAATCTAGATTTGCAAATAGAATTTCCAATTATCGCAGATACCGGAAAAGTAGCAAACACACTAGGATTGATTCATCCGAATAAAGGAACCAATACTGTGAGAGCAGTCTTTATCATAGATCCAAAAGGAATCATCAGAGCAATCCTATACTATCCACAAGAACTTGGAAGAAACATGGATGAATTCCTAAGAATGATCAAAGGATTCCAAAAATCAGAGAAAGAAAAAGTTGCAATTCCCGCGAACTGGCCAGAAAACGAACTCATTGGTGATGAAGTCATCATTCCACCCGCATCAGATACCAAAACAGCCAAAAAACGATTAAAAGAATATGATTGCTACGATTGGTGGTTCTGCCATAAAAAAGCATAATCTGATCTAATTCAAATACAAAATCATCTGAAAAATAAATAGTTAAGAGGTGAAATTAAGAAATGATTAGTAAAAAAATGGAACAAGCGTTAAATGATCAAATCAACAAAGAAATGTACTCAGCCTATCTTTATTTAGCGATGTCAGCAGATACAACCCATCGGGGACTAGATGGGTTTGCAAACTGGTTCATGGTTCAATACCAAGAAGAAATGGAACATGCAACCAGAATTTACAATTACATCAACGAGCAAGGCGGAAAAGTGGAACTACAGGCAATTGAGCAACCGCCAACTACGTTCAAAGACCCATTGACCATGTTCAAACAAACACTTGAACATGAACAATTCATTACCAAATCAATCAATGATCTCGTAGATCTAGCAAAAAAAGAAAATGATCATGCAACAGAGATCTTTTTACAATGGTTTGTCACCGAACAAATCGAGGAAGAAGCAAATGACAATGAAATCATTGATAAACTGACCATGGTCGGAACCAAAGGAAACGGTCTGTACATGATTGATAGGGAACTAAGTCAACGAACGTTCGTTTCTGAACTAGATGAGGAATAAACAGGTTAAGATGAGAAAATGATTGGAAAACTAAGTGATAAACATCTGGCATCAATAGTAGAGACCCTCCCCATTGAATTCTCCGTTTTAGACAAGGATGACAAGGTTCTTGCTTGGAACAAACATAACAGTCGAATCTTTAAACGACCGGAAGCAGCGTTAGGTCGAGACGTGCGTAATTGTCATCCAAAGAAAAGTTTGTCAAAAGTCGAAGAGATCTTAAAGGAAATGAAAGCAGGTTCAAGGGATAAAGCACGATTTTGGATCGATTTAACCTTAGATGATGGAAAAAATCACAAAGTAATGATTGAATACTATGCACTTAGAGATCAAAAAGGGGAATATATCGGCTGTCTTGAAGCAAGCCAAGATATCACTGAAATCCAATCATTACAAGGAGAAAAACGGTTATTGGATTAAAAAAGGAGGAAGAACAAATGGATTTAACATCATATGATCTAGAGGATTTACTTCTTGCAGCAATCAAAAGCGAAGAAGAAAGCAACCAGGTCTATACCAAGCTAGCAAATCATGTAGAGAACGGATTGATGAAAGATAAATTTCATTTCTTAGCTAAAGAAGAACAAAAACACAAACAATACATCTCAGATCTTTACAAATCTGAATATCCTGATAAAACACTTCAATTACCAAAACAAACACCGGTTCCACTCCCAGAAGTCAGTATTCCAGAAGATGAAGATATCCCAGTAAGCAAAGTCCTAACTCAAGCAATGGCGGCTGAACAAGCGGCTCATGATTTTTATTTAGCATTATCTGAAAGATATGAAGATACCACGGTGAAAAACATGCTACATTATTTTGCAGACATGGAAACAGGTCATTATAACATTCTCAAACAAGAGAAAGAAAGCATGGAATGGTTCGAACAATCAGATGTATACTGGCCTATGATACATGCAGGCCCATAAAAAAAATGAGCAACAAGGTGAAAAACGAATATGGCAGAATTAAAAGGATCGAAAACAGAACAAAACTTGTTAAAAGCATTTGCAGGAGAATCACAAGCAAGAAACAGATATACCTATTTTGCAAAACAAGCAAAAAAAGAAGGATATGAACAAATCGCAGCAATCTTTGAAGAAACCGCTGAAAACGAAAAAGAACACGCCAAAGTCTTCTTTAAACATTTAGAAGGCGGCATGGTAGAAATCACAGCAGCGTATCCTGCAGGTGTGATTAAAACGACAGAAGAAAACTTACTTGAAGCAGCTGAAGGAGAAAAAATGGAATGGGGAACTCTGTATCCAGATTTTGGAAAAACAGCTGAAGAAGAAGGATTCCCTGAAATTGCTCATAGCTTTAGATATATAGCCAAAGTGGAAGCACAACATGAAAAACGATACCGATCACTTCTTGAAAACGTAAAAGAAAACAAAGTATTCAAACGAAATAAACCAATGAAGTGGAAATGTCGGAATTGCGGATTTATTTATGAAGGTGAGGAACCACCACAAAAATGCCCAGCTTGTCAGCATCCACAAAGCTATTATGAACTCTTAGCTGAAAATTATTAAAAAAAAATTGTGAGGTAAAAAAATGACAAAGGTTAGAGAGATCTACAAATGTAATGTATGTGGAAATATTGTAGAAGTACTTCATGCTGGTGTAGGTGAACTTGTTTGCTGTGGTGAAACAATGCAAAAACAAGAACCAAAAACAGAGGATGCTTCAACTGAAAAACATGTTCCATATATTGAAAAAACAGATGAAGGTATCCTTGTAAAAATTGGTCAAAACCAGGACCATCCAATGGAAGAAAAACATTACATCGAATGGATTCAACTGATTGCTGATGGAAAAAGTTACCGTCAACATTTAAAACCGGGTGATAAACCACAAGCATTGTTCACTATCTCAGCAGAAAACGTTGAAGCTCGAGAATACTGCAACGTGCATGGATTATGGCAAAATAAAAACTAACATCCTCCCTTCCTCTTTTTTTTGGAGGCATATGAGAATATGAGATTTGAGCATCAAGATATCTCAATTGTTATCGTTGGTGAAGCCGGACAAGGTATTCAAACAGTGGAACAACTTTTTGTTTCACTATTACATAAAATGAATTATTATGTGTTTTCAACAAAAGAATACATGTCCCGAGTGCGCGGTGGAAGTAATTCCACGGAGATTAGAGCCTTTCTTCTCCCAGTCAATTCATTTGTTGATCGTATTGATATCTTGATTATTTTAGATGAGAACGCATTTGATCACATCTCACATCGAGTGAGCGATGACACCATTATCATAGGGGACGAATCAATGGTGTCATCAATCGCTCATCCTCACGTATTTTCATTTGATCTTGTAAACAGTGCAAAAAAAATAGGAAATGCGGTGTATGCTAATACCATTGCCGTTGGTCTTCTTGCCTCTCTTTTTCATATTTATCCCAATGAATTAAAGAATCATATCAGTTCTTTTTTTTCTCATAAATCTAAAAAAATAATAGATGACAATGTTCAAGCTGCAGACAAAGGATCCTCCTTTGGACAAAAACTTGTATCATCAATTGCATTTTCTAAACAAGGAAAACCATCTCAAAAAACAGATAATCCCAATCCATTGTTGTTGTTAAATGGAACTCAAGCTATCGGTCTTGGCGCACTTGCAGCTGGGGTTAATTTCATTTCTTCTTATCCAATGTCACCATCAACTGGTGTCTTAACGTTCTTGGCAGATCATGGAAAACAAGCAAATGTTTTCGTTGAACAAGCTGAAGATGAAATCGCTGCCATAAACATGGCGTTGGGAGCATGGTATGCAGGAGCAAGAGCACTTGTTACCACGTCTGGTGGTGGTTTTGCATTAATGAGTGAAGGATTAAGTCTTGCAGCAATGACTGAAACGCCAATTGTCATTCATGTTGCCCAGCGACCTGGCCCAGCAACAGGACTTCCAACAAGAACAGAACAAGGTGATCTACAATTAGCTCGATATGCAGGGCATGGTGAATTTCCTCGAATTATTTATGCACCTGGAACATTACAAGAAGGTTTTTTTCTTACTAAAAATGCTTTTGATATGGCTGATAAATATCAAATTCCAGTGATCATTCTTAGTGATCAATATTTCGTTGACTCCAAATATCAAACCTCATCGTTTTTAGAATTAGATAAAAAACCAAATCATCATATTGTGAAAACGACCGAATCATACAAACGATATGAACTTGACCAATCAGGTGTGTCTCCGAGAGGAATACCAGGTTATGGATCTGGCTTTGTTTGTGTCGATAGCGATGAACATGATGAATATGGCAGAATAACAGAGAGCAGCCAGGTACGAAAGCAAATGGTTGAAAAACGTTTACAAAAAATGCAATATATTCGAAATAAAAGCATACTTCCAACATTGTATGGATCAATAGATCATGATACCTTACTTATTGGATGGGGATCAACAATTCATATCATTGAAGAAGCAAGGAAACAATTGAATGATAATACTATTTCATTTCTTCACTTTTCACAAGTCTACCCTTTACATCCAAAAACAAAAGATTATCTAAAAGAAGCTAATCGAATTATTGTCATTGAACAGAATGCTACGGCACAATTCGGTCAAGTTCTCTCCGAAGAAACAGGTTTTTCAGCTGATGCTCATATCTTACAATACACTGGTCATCCCTTCTCTGTTGAAACACTGGTTCAAAAGATTCCTGAAACAATTCATGCAATGGAGGGAAAAAAATGACAACGCCATTAGATGTAACCAATGATGTTGATATAGCATGGTGTCCAGGATGTGGAAACTTTAGCATTCTTTCAACACTTAAACAAACACTTACTGATTTAAATATAGATGCTCACAATGTAGTCGTTGTCTCAGGAATAGGTCAAGCAGCAAAGATTCCTCAATATTTTAAAACAAATTATTTTAATGGATTACATGGCCGAGCAATTCCACCAGCAACTGCCATAAAAGCCACTAATCCATCATTAACGGTTATTGCAGAAAGTGGAGATGGAGATATGTATGGGGAAGGTGGAAATCATTTTATGCATACCATCCGGCGAAATCCAGATATCACTAACATCGTCCATAATAACATGGTATATGGATTAACAAAAGGTCAAGCTTCACCTACTAGTCAGAAAGGATTTAAAACACCGTTACAAGTAGACGGTGTTGTTCTTGAACCATTTAATCCACTTGCAGTTGCTCTTTCACTTGATGCATCATTTGTTGCTCGAGCCTATGCTGCGGATCAGAAACAAACAAAAAAGATACTTACAAAAGCAATTGAACATCAGGGCTATGCACTTGTAGATATTCTACAACCTTGTGTCTCATTCAACAAGGTTAACACCTATAACTGGTACAAGGATCACACGGAATATCTCAAAGACAACGACATCTTAGATAAAGAACAGGCTTTTCACTTATCCTTGCAAACGGATCCGTTGTTCCTTGGTATTTTTTATCAAAATAAAGAAAAACAATCATTTGAACAAGTCCATCCTTTTTATCAGGATGACGATACACCACTCATCAAACGAAAGTATAATCCTCAGATCATTAAAGAAATCATGAATTCGTATCGATAAAATAACAATAACATGTAGGAGACAAAAAATATATGGGATTACTCGAAGTAAAAAATTTGAATTTACATATTAATGGAAAACACATTCTTCGCGATGTAACAATGGATGTTTGGAGAGGACACATTCATGCATTAGTTGGAACCAATGGCGCTGGAAAATCAACACTTGCTTCAGCTATCATGGGCCTTGAAGGATATCGGGAGGTTACTGGAGAGATTTATTTTGATGGTGAACAAATCAATGATCTTAGCATTGATCAACGAGCTCGGAAAGGAATAACCTTTGGCTGGCAGGAACCAGCACGATATGAAGGAATAAGTGTAACAGATTTTGTCGGTGCTGGAATCTCAAAAGACGAAAAAGACAAAAAAACAATTGTTGCTGATGCTCTCCAAAAAGTTGGATTGAATCCAGATGATTATTTGCATCGAGCAGTTGATGAAACATTAAGTGGCGGGGAACGAAAAAAAATAGAGCTTGCTTCAATTATT
This sequence comes from uncultured Thermoplasmatales archaeon, assembly GCA_964414035.1. Taxonomy (GTDB): domain Archaea; phylum Thermoplasmatota; class E2; order DHVEG-1; family DHVEG-1; genus EX4572-165. Next base: position 25,044 of record CAYPUK010000065.1, read on the forward strand.
GCGATGAATCCACCCTTCATCATGCTTGATGAACCTGATTCAGGCATTGATGTCGCAACACTTGAACGGATGGCGGATGCTATCAAAATATTAAAAGAAAATGGGACAACTATTCTCTTGATCACACATAGTCTAGCTGTAATGAGACAAGCAGATCATGCGTTTTTGATGTGTGATGGACAGATCATTGAGAAAAATACCGCTGATAAAATCATTCCCTATTTTGAACAAAATTGCATTCCATGCGATCATAAAAATAAACCTGACATAAAAGAAGCACGTGAGGCGATAAAATGAGTTCCGATCAGGAGTTAGCCTCAGATATTGCTGGCAGTGCAGGCATTGAAAGTGATATGTTCAAAAGAAAAGATATTGCTCATTTACTCATCCATCACGACAAAGTTGTTGGTATGCATGCTGTTGATGGCCTTGAAATTAACACTGAAAAAATCAAAGATGGAGTAAGAATAGATCTACGATTAAAAGAAGGAACCAAAATAAAACATCCTGTGCAAATGTGTTTTGGTATGATGCCTAAAAAGGGCGTGCAACGAATTGAGATGAATGCAGTCATAGAAAAAGATGCTTACATTAATGTCCTTGCTCATTGTACGTTTCCAAATGCAATAGATGTAAAACATATTATGAAGGCTGAATTAACCCTTGAAGAAAATGCTTCTTACAAATATTATGAACGTCATATCCATAGTGATAAAGGAGGCGTACAAGTCATCCCTAAGGCTAAGATCCATGTTGGAAAACATGCTCGATATATCGCTGATTTTGAATTATTAAAAGGAAGAGTAGGATTAATTGATATTGATTATGAAACCATTTGTGAAGAGAAAAGTACACTTGAAATGAACGCACGAATTAACGCCACTCATGATGATAAAGTGAAAATTCGGGAGATTGGACATTTAAATGGGGCTTATTCTAGAGGAGTTCTGCTTTCCCGGGTTGCGGTAAGAGATCAAGCTGAAGCTGAAGTATACAGTGAACTAACCGCTTCAGCACCGTATGCTCGCGGTCATGTTGATTGTAAAGAAATCGTGCAAGATGATGGAATCGTAAGTGCGGTTCCAATTGTGAAAGTGAATCATCCAAAAGCACATATCACTCATGAAGCATCACTTGGTAGTGTTGATTCCAAACAATTACAAACCTTAATGGCTCGAGGGCTTTCAGAAGATGATGCAACTGATTTAATCATTCAAGGATTACTCAAATAAGATAAGGTATCTTTTCAAGGATTGATAGATGATGGATGTGAAAGAAAGTATTCAAAAACGAAGAGCATTTCGAAATATAGATCCTGTCACTCCTACTAAAAATGAGATCGAAAAATTAGAAACTGCGATTCAACTTGCACCCTCCTGTTTTAACAATCAACCCTGGAAATATGTATTTGTTACTGGAGAAGATGAACGAAAAGAAATGCAAACCGTGTTATCAAAGGGTAACGAATGGGCGTTTCATGCGGGTATGTATGTAGCGGTTTTGGCACGGAAAGAAGATGATTGTGTGATCTATGATAGGGAATATTACTTGTTTGATACTGGAATTGCCACTGGTTTTTTGATTTTACAAGCAACTGAACTTGGATTCGTTGCTCATCCCATAGCGGGATACAGTCCGAAAAAAACCAGAAAAGTACTTGGTATTCCAGAAGATATGCAAGTCATCGCGTTAGTAATCATCGGAAAAAAACGTGAAGAACTTCGTCAAGAACTATCAGAAAAACAACGAGAAGCAGAAATAGAGCGTCCCAAACGAAAATCAATTGAAGACGTAGTCTATTATAATCAGTATTCGGAAAGGTGAAGAGAAGAGATGATAGAATATACACATGTAGGCGGGAAAGATAAAGGTTCTATTCGATTATTTGCATTGAGTACTTGTGTATGGTGTCGGAAAACAAAAAGATTACTTGATTCACTCGCGGTTGCTTATGATTATGTTTATACCGATTTACTCAGTTCGAATGAACGTAATGAAGTATTAGATGAAGTGGAAAAGTGGAATCCTCGCGTTTCCTTTCCCACCATGGTCATCAATAATGAAAAAGCAATTGTTGGCTTTAAAGAAAATCAAATTCGTGAGGCGATCGAAGGATGAATGATGCTAACTCAGTAACTGAAGAAGATGTAAATCGATTATATCATAAATTGAAAAAAGAAGCCGAGGAGAGCGGGTATCATTTGAATCCAGATGAAGAGCATACCAAAGCACTGGTAAGAAGTCTACTGATCAATGAAAAACGATATGGGTACTGGGCGTGTCCATGCCGACTTGCTGATGGAGAAAAAAAAGAGGATTTAGACATAATCTGTCCTTGTGATTATCGAGATGCAGACCTCAATGAGTATGGAACCTGTTATTGTGGTTTGTATGTATCCCAAGAAGTCGTGGATGGCAAAAAGGAAGTTGAACCAATTTCTGAACGTCGTCCAAAACGAGAAAAACGACCACAACATAAGACTTCACTAAAATCTGATCAAACCGATCTAAAGGGATTGATGCCTATTTGGCGATGTCGAGTATGTGGGTATTTATGTGCTCGAGAAGAACCACCATTAGTTTGTCCAATTTGTAAAGCAAAACAGGATCGATTTGAACGGTTTCAATAAAAATACAAGTTGGAAAAATAAGAAAAAATTCCACTGGATTATTATTCCCAGATGGAACACTTTTTTTAATTTATTCACACGCCTCGTGAATCATCACAGGCTTCATCATCATCTGTCATCCGGGCGCTTTCTGCATCAGCTGGAGGTTTCATACATACATCAAGTGGTACTTCCTCCATTGGTTTTCCACAGCATTCAGGAATAGATTCGCCTGCTGTTACGATTTCAGTTCGGCCGCATTCTTCACATTTATATCCAATTTTTTCAGTCATCCTTTTTTTCACCTTTATATTTTTTTAAAGAATAGTTTTTACTTTTTCGATGATTTGATCCTTTTGTTTTTCACTTAATGTTTCTTGTAATTTTGGATAAACCTCTACTTCTTCAAAGGTTCGATGTTTCATTAACACTTTTTTAAACTCACTGACTTTTTCAGGGGTTTGTCCATGTTGAACCGTTCGACGCATGGTTTCTAATCGATTCAAAATATCATTATGTTGTTTGGTAAGGGTAGGTAACATTTTATAACCTGAGGAAATATCTTCTGGTTCATAGAACGTAAAAATAGCTTTTTCCTCTGCAAAAATATGTTTTTGTAATTGCCATTCAAATACATTAAATGCTTTTTCAATTGCTTCAAAGTCATCATCAAGGCTTTGCTCGACTTTATCAATAAGGTCTTCGATACGATGATGATCCTTAACCATGATTTTTAAAATGCTCGTTTTCTCATCTACCATATGGTAATCACCCTCTTTTGATGGTAATGCTAATATGGTATCAATTGTTAATATGTGTTACCCATCCACAAGAATCTGATGGATAGAACGGATAGTGAACTAGGATGAATATTTTTTTGATAACCTTAGAATCAGTTGCTGTACTTCTTGGCATTGGAATCATTGGTTTTTTCATCATCCGTCAAAAAATCATTCCCACCACCGTTCTTTCGGCATTAACACCATTAGCACTTGATATCGCATTGCCAAGTCTTATTTTTGTAGATATCTTCACTGATTTTTCCCCTAAGATCTATCCGTTATGGTGGCAGTATCCATTATGGTGGATGTTCTTTACGGTTATTGCTTTTGCACTTTCCATCATTTTTTCTTTTCTTTCCAAAAAAGAAACACGAAATGAATTTCGATTAAGTCTTTTTTATCAAAATGGTATCTTTTTTCCACTTGCATTATTCGCAGGAATGTTTCCAGGGAACTCCCGATATGTTGTGATCCTCTTCTTATTCACCATATTTTATCCAGCGTTCTTTTTTAGCACGTATCATTTTTTCTTCAAGTCTAACGAAGAAAAGATAAAAATACCATTGAACAAAATAGTTCATCCTGCATTGCTTGCCACTATCATTGCCATCGTTCTTAGTCTGTTACATGTAAAAGATTTTATCTCAGTTTTTTTTGTTTCCATCCTTTCCCTATTGGGTGATATGACCGTTCCACTCTTGATGCTTATTCTTGGAGGAAATATCTATATTAATTATAAAAAACATGGATTATCGCATTTTAAAGACACCTTACTTTTTACAGTTACTAAAAACCTCTTTTTTCCACTCTGTTTCATTCCGATTCTTTACTTTCTTCAAGACTTCGTATCGTCAGAAATCCTTTTCATCCTGTTTTTACAAAGTGCGGTTCCACCAATCACTGCAACTCCAGTGGTAATTAACCGAATGGGTGGCAATGATGGTCTTGCAGGACAATTTGTGGTCAGTAGTTTTTTATTTTCTTTAGTTACACTTCCCATAATGATCTTCGTTTATGATAGTATCATTGGTCTTTGAATAAAACTAATGGTACAGAATTTCCCTGTAGACCGGAGTACATCTTCTTTTATCACTTCTTTTATATCATTATCTATTTATGTTAGTAAGTGATATTGGTATATGGTAGGTATTTTTCATGAAAAAGATCATACTCAGCCTTGCCCTTCTTTTCTTATTATTGAATGTTAATACGAATGCAGTGCTAACTGATGATGTATCGACTGAACACGAATCTTTTTCTCTCTCGTTTTCTTCACCAGAAATCACTTTACTCGATGATGAAATTCATGTTTCTATTAACGAAGTAACATCATTTCTTACTAATCCAGGATATCCCAAACTTCCCAAGTATACCAAAACGTTAACACTTCCACATGGAACTAGTGTTTCATCGGTAACTATATCTGAAAAAAGAGTTAGCACGTATACAATAAATACAACTATTCAGCGCTCTCAAATACCTCAAACCTATGATTCTAAAATGTTAAAAGAATTCAATGAATCATTGTTTTTAGATGAGAAAGCAACTGAATCCTGGAAAAACGAATGGTACCCAGAACAGTGGATTAATTATAAAACGGGAAGTGGTCTTCAAAATGATTCATTAGTTACTTTTCTAACCCTAACCATTCATCCAATTCGTTACCTTGAATGTAATCAAATAATTCAGTCATTAGAATCTATCAGAATAGATATTGATTTTGAGATTAGAGAACAGCCGATTATTGAAAATGTTCAAGATCCAGTGGACCTGATTGTGATTGGACCAGAATCATTTAAGAATGCCGTGCAACCATTGCTTATGCATAAAAAACAAATCGGCATCTCAGCTGAATACGAAACTCTCTCATCAATATACTCATTATATACTGGCCGAGATCAAGCTGAACAAATCAAGTATTTTATTGAGGATATGGTATCAAATCATGCAACAAAATATGTATTGATCATGGGAAGTATTTACAAAGTTCCAATTCGAACCAGTAATACGTCTATCTTTGGAAGATGGCAACATTCCGTTCTTTCAGATCTTTATTATGCTGATCTGTATCGCGGGGATGGATCGTTTAGTAGCTGGGATACAAATAATGATGGCATCTATGGGGAAACTGGTGTTGATGATGTTGATTTGTACCCTGATGTCTATGTAGGGAGACTTGCCTGTGATTCGGTTGAAGATGTCTCTGTTGTTGTCGACAAAATTATTGTGTATGAACAAGAAACCTTTGGTCAAGATTGGTATAATAATATGGTTTTTATCGGGGGAAATACATTTCCAGGAATTATCTTTCAACGTAAAAATGAGGGGGAGGTACATAACAAGTTAATCATGAGCATCATGGATGATTTCACACCATCTGCAGTGATTTGGACCTCAAAACATAATTTTAACTTGTTTACTATCAATCATGCCATCAATCAAGGAGCGGGATTTGTTGATTATTCTGGTCATGGCTTTGAACATGGCATGGGAACGTATCGACCACATGGTCGATTTTTACGAACTTATATTACTCCTTATGTTAATGGTTTAAAGAATGGGTATAAACTACCAGTTATCTTTTTTGATGCTTGTTTAACAGCGAAACTTGATTTTGTTTTTCAGGATATTCTTGATTATAAACAATATCGATTATTCGATATTGCTTTTCGGTTAGCTGGGGTGAACACCTCTATCAAGCTTCCAAGTTATGCTTGGTATTTCGTTAAATATGATCGTGGTGGAGCAATAGCAACAATCGGAGCAACTCGTACTGCGTTTGGGGGAGAAGATTTTGGATGTGAAAAACTTTCCACTGAGTTTTTTTCCTCTTATGAACGAGGTCAGAAACTTGGTCCTATGTTTGCTCGTGCACAAACCACGTATATCAATGAACTACCAGATGATGAGTTCACCGTAGAAGAATTCGTGTTACTTGGTGATCCAAGTTTGCAATTAGGAGGATATTCAGATGATACCGAACCTCCCACTGTGTCAATGGTCAACCCTGTTGAAGGAGCGATTCATTACAAAGGAATACCATTGTTGCCACGAATTATTTTAGTGGATGAAACAAGAGTTATCGGTGGTTTTAAACGAAAACCAGTACAAATCGCCGTTGAAGATAATCTGGATGAACCGGAGGAGATCAACGTCTATCTTCACGTTGAACATAAGATTGATGAAAAATTAACGTATAATCGATGGAAGGGATATCATGAAACAAGTTGGACTGGTTTTGGATGGAACCAATTCACCATGAACATTACTGCAGTAGATCGGTCAGGTAATGAAGCATTCCTTTCAAAAGAGATCATATATCATGGTCTTTTTCGTTAATATTATTTTTATAAAAAGATCAAAATGAATAATTGCATCCTATCCTTTTTTATTTTATGGGGTAAGATTATTTTACAACATTTTTTTTTTAATCGAAATCTGAACCAAGATCATATCCACAATGTGGGCATTCATTGCCGCCTTCATGTAGACGATGACAATTTGGACAGACTGATCCATTCTCAAAGTTTTGTTCTTCTGCTTCAAGTGAACAACCACAACTTGAGCAAACAAAAACAGGTGTTGCAAAATCTTCGAGCTTTCTCATTTCTCCGCCGCAGTTAGGGCACGTCCATGTTGCTGCCATCATAATACGTAGTGTATCACACCTAGTATATAAAGTTAGTGCAATATTTATGCGTTCTACCTATTTTTTATTCATATCGAACAGCTTCGATCGGACTCATTTTCGCAGCTTTATACGCTGGATAAAAACTAGAGATCATGCCGACAACCACGGCCACAGTGATACCTAAGATTATTGAAAACGCAGTGAACACCGGTTGTAACATAGCACCCATTGATTGAGACGTAGCAAAACTAAATCCCTGAGCACCAATAACCCCAATAGCTACCCCGCTAATCCCACCGAGGAGGCTGATAAACATTCCTTCAAAAATAAAAATACTCATCACATCAGTATTTTTCGCACCAATTGCTTTCATCACTCCAATCTCATGAGTTCGTTCCATCACTGAGGTCAGCATAGTGTTCATAATGCCGATTGAAGCAACAAGTAATGCAATTGCAGCGATAGCTAATAGAACCGTTTGAATGATGGCAAGAACACTCTGAATACTATCTAAAATGGATGTCATAGTAACTACACTTGCAATGTCATCGGCCCCATGATTTTCATTGATGACCGTTTCAATTTCAGAGGCAATCTCATTTACATGTTCCACATCATAAACCTTCACAATAGCAGCACTTACATTTGTTTGCCCAGTAAGTTTCTCAAAATCATGTTCTGTTAAATGAATGCTATCATCTGTTTGAGTAGAAAAACCCATTCCTTCTTCTTTATAAACTCCTGAAACAAAGAATAATTTATTATTTACTTTAATACGGGAACCAACCGTTATCTCAGAATCAAAGTACTCAGTAGCAATATTATATCCAATAAGACATTTATTTTGATCTCCTTCTTTTAAAAAAGTACCTTCTCGAAGTCCTAAGGAATCAAGGCCAAAGACAGATTCCATGTTTGCTGGATCCATTCCAAGTAATGAAACTGATTTCATCTCATTATTGTATTCTATCATTCCTCCGCCAGAAAGTATGGGACTAATATCTTTAATCCCTTGGATTCGTTTGATATCACCAATATCTCGATCCATTAAATATTCCATACTCGTAAAATCAAGTCCTCCACCCGTTGGCGCTGCACCTTCTGCGTCAACACCTATCGTAACAAATATGGTATCTGATAATGATGAGAGTTCTTGTGTGACAGCTACTTCCATACCTTCACCGATACTCATCAATGAAACGATGGCCATGATACCAATAGCAATACCTAACAAAGTAAGAAAAACTCTGGTTTTCCGTTCTCTAATATTTTTAATTGCAATAATTATATTATCAGAAATCATTTGTTTCACGCACAACTCCATCAGTAATTTGAAGCACTCGTTTCGCTCTTTTCGCAATAGAATGGTCATGAGTGACCACTATGATGGTTTCTCCTTTACCATTGATTTTTTCAAGAATATTCATAATGTTTTCTCCACCCTTGGTGTCAACATTACCAGTTGGTTCATCAGCAAGAATAATAGATGGATCATTTGACAACGCTCTAGCGATTGCTACTCGCTGTTGTTCACCTCCACTCATTTCAGATGGTTTATGATTCAAACGATGATCAAGTTGAACCATTTCTAATAATTCCTCACTTCGTTTCTTTCTTGTTCTCCGACTGACTCCAGCAAAACTCATAGCAAGTTCAACGTTACCCATAGCATCAAGTGTTGGTAATAAGTTATATTTCTGAAAAATAAACCCAATTTTTTCCCTTCGCAATCGAGCAAGTTTTTTTTCTGAAAGATGAGAAACATCAGTATTCTCAATACGAATAACTCCTTGTGTTGGTTTATCAAGACACCCTAATAAATTCATGAATGTTGATTTTCCACTTCCAGAAGGACCAATTATTGCAATGTACTCTCCCTTATTTATTGAAACAGTTACCTCTTTGAGCGCATCTACACGAGTGTTACCTCTTCCGTACGTTTTAGTTAAGTTTTCAGTTGCGATTACGGGTATGCTCATCTGATAATCCTCGTTTTCCATAAGCCTAAAAAGATTACTATTACAAGGAGAACGATAAACCCAATGATCATAGTAGCAAAATTTGAATCGATTGCATTTGTGTTCGCGTTATTGGAAGTAACCATAATAGTTTCTGAAATAACTGGTGATTCGAAGTAATTATTTCCTTGTTTAAATGAGACTTTAAATCCCATGCTATAGTTTCCAGGAGCTAACTCTTTGCTGAACACATCAAATGATGCTGAAAACACATCATCTGAATCCATAGATCCAATGAAATATTCTGAGGGTGATGTAGAAAAATTTGTTACGGGAATAACGGTTACCCCAGTTATAGTATCAGATTTGGCATTATATATCTCAAGAGTGATTCGGTCTGAGCCATGTTGGTTAATGGACTCTGGAAGATTGTATAAGACCGGTGATACATCATGAGTTTCAATGACTTCGATTGGAAGTTGAATGGTTTTTGTATGCGTGTTTTCTCCATTTCGGTAAGAAATCGTAAAGGAAATATTTTGTTTACCAAGCGTACTGGGATGTAATGAACATGTGAGATCTTGAGAAGATTCTGAGTCAAGTGCTCCGATATATGTACTCATTGGAGATACTGAGATGGATTGATCTGCATCCGCAGTAATAGTGACGTCTTCAACAGGTGCCTCTCGATTATTTACTGCAGTAAGTGTGATAGAGGTGGATCCACTTGAAGAGATTTTCTTTGGGACATCTTTTGGAAGTATGGTAGCTGAAAATGTACTAATGCGGACTGGAATGGGAAATTGCACATCCTGATAATCGACCACGTCAACGTTAACGATAGGATTGTACAACCCTTCTGAAATGTTATTTTGTGCCGTGACCTCAAAAGATAATGTGATACTACTACCCGGTGAAAGATCTCCGACATCCTCGTAATTTTCAGAAGCACGTATGGAATAAGAACCATCTCCATCTGCAGTGATCCATACATTGTTCAATGTTGCAGCAATCGTATCTGTTTTTGAATCTACCACTAGACTATTGATGTAATCATTATCTGTTTTCGTAGCAGTTGTTTCTGTATTTGTCAACGTAATCGTCAATTCTGCACTATCTCCAGGTAACAATGTTTCAGGTTCTAAGGTATAATCCGTTACCATCACTGTTGGATCTGCAGATACCAATCCATTAAACCCAAGAAGTAATGATACAAATAATAGACTGGACAAATAAATTTTTGTTTTAGCTCGTAACATTTTTTTTCTCCGTACCACCATCACTATTTCAATTCGATAATTGACGTTAGTATAAATAACTCTAGGTTTTTTTCCAAAAATGAGTACAATATTCTTTTTCGTTAATTGCGTTGAAGCAATAAATCGATCTCTTGATGAACATTGCCTTCTTCTTTACGTTGTTTCGTATCGTTATTTGAGGTTGATTCTTTGAACGGTAGGGTAAAATAAAATGTACTTCCCTCATTCAAACCAGGGCTTTCAACCCAAATAATTCCACCATGTTTTTCGACAATACGCTTACAAATTGCCATGCCAAGTCCACTACTTTCAAAATCATGCCGGCTTTCATCGGCTTTATAAAATTCATCAAAAACATGATCGATTTGATCTGAGGTCATTCCTGTTCCTTCATCCTTGATAGAAATGGTCAACGCAGTTTCATTTTTACTAGCAGAAATAATGATTCTTCCAAATTCCTTACTATATTTTACGGCGTTGTTCAATAAATTATGGAATAATTCCTCTATACGAAGTTGATCCGCATAAATGGTAATATCTGAAGGAATATTAGTTTGAACCCTGATTTGTTTTTTTTCAAAAAGATATTTATTTTGAGAAAGAAGATTCTTGACAACTGATGAAAGAGAAAATGAAGTTTTTGATAATTTGGTCTTCGGCGAATTCAAGTGAGCTAATTCCAATGTTTTCTGAACAAGATTCTTCATGTATCCAACATTTCGTTGAATTACCTGCAAAATCTCTTTATCCTTATGATTAGTGGTATGTTTCTCAATAATGGGAATGAGATTTATTAAGGGACCTAATGGATTTTTAAGGTCATGACCAAGTTGATTAATGAACTCATCTTTTTGTTTCAATAATTGTTCGATGCGTATCGTTCTCTGTTGCACCTTCTTTTCCAAATGAAGGTTCATTGCTTGAATTTCCTTATGAGCCTTCTGCAATTCTTTCCAATCTTTCTGTTTATCTAGTACCACTGCCGCTTGATTAACAATAGCTTCGATAGCATTTTTATTAATTTTTGTTTCTTCAGTAAGTACAATAACAACATTACCGAATAATTCATTTTCATGACGAAGACCAATGGAATATAGTCCTTTGATATGCATCATCTTTTCAATGGATCTAGCTACCCTTTTTGGAAGTCTATTGAAAAAAAGTCCGTTCAATCCATTGGGTACTTCTTCAAGAGCACCATTGCTTAATAACTCCCTTACTTCTAACGGAACGTTCTCTATTGGTTTTCCTATCTGTTGGTTACCAAGGAGTTTATTGACTAATGCCATTTTTTTGGGGTTTATGCCCACCACGGAATCAACATACATGGTGTTTTCATTTTCTATACGGTTAACAACAATGATGCCAGATCCGATTAATGATCTGATTTTATGTGCAAGATCATCATACAAATTGATATCTAACGGTAATGATACATAGTCATTTGCAAAATTAGCAAGTTTTTGCAGTTCTTCATCTGCTTTTTTCCACTCGGTTATATCTGTGATAAATCCTTCCAGATCAATTAATGATCCATCTTCTGAGAACACACCAACACCTTGCTCCCAAACCCATTTTTGTTTTCCTGAAGATGTTTTAATCCGGTATGTCATCTCAAAGGATTCGTGATTATTTAATGCATCGTTAATCATACGAAAGACATAGTCTCTATCCTGCGGCACGATTAAATCAGCATAAGAAATTTTCTTATTTCCAATTAATCTCTCTGCATCATAACCTGTAAGATTTGTGCATCCCTTGCTTACATAGGTCATAGTCCACTTCTTATCAGGGGAACATTGATATGCCATCCCCGGTAAGTTACTCATAAGTGTTGCAAGTTGACGACGACTTTTTTTCAGTTGTTCTTCTGCTTTTTTACGATGGGAAATATCTCGAACTATTGCTAATAAATGTTTTTTCCCCTTGTAATCAATATCTGTTCCTCTAATTTCAACATGAAATGGTGTTCCATCTTTTTTAAGATCGATTGATTCAGTTTGAAATTCTCCTGTTGAAACAACACTTTCTTTGAACGCATGAAACAGATGTGCATAATCAGGATGAACAATGTCTTTTCCGGAAAGAGTTAAAAATTCCTTTGGAGAATACCCATACATCTCAAATGCTTTTTCATTTGCCTCAACAATCTTTCCATCTAAATCAAAGATTAAAAAAGCATCTTTTGCAGCGTTAAATATTCGAAGATATCGTGATTGACTTTCATCTAGTGCCTTTTTCGTGTCTTTAAGCTCTTCTTTAATTGAGAAATAAGAAGATATGCCATATTGATCCTTTTGTGGGATAAAAAAGATTAATCCAAGAAAGATCATCCCTATGGCATTACCAAAAATACCAGTTACGTTTTCATTGATAAGAAATGACATTCCTCCAATTGAAAGAGACATCATCGAAAAAATAAAAAGTAAGTATGAAGGACTTCTTGATTTGATGAAACCATATAAAGCTGCAAGGTTAATTTCGATGGCAACAAACATTCGGATATATGTTGAAATAATTAACGTATTAACTGGAATGAAAGGTATAAGAAATGAAAGAATGGTAAACAATAAGAACAGTTTAGATATTAAATTATAATTATCCAGTTTAAAGATAAAATCGTTCGCAGCGATAAATACTGCAATGATGATTGGCACACTTGCCCAATCAAAAAATCTTAATCCAATAAGGCCCGTATCTATCCCAAATCCTTCTAAGACAAGATACATGTAACTAACAGAGGTAGCAAGAAACGCATAGACAAACAAAAGTTTCCTTTTGTTCCTATCTTTAAGGTAAAGTCTGACTAAATATAATGATAAAAATAGGGATAACATGGGCAGAATAAGCCAAACAACTGGATTCAGTGAAGTGGCGATTAATTTGTCCCTCCGATAATTTTTGTATTATCGATTTTTTTAAATAGATTCCTTTAATTCTATGATTTAAAAGAAAATTTTTTTTATTAACCTTTCTAAAAAATTTGAAGAACTGAATATTTTTAAATGAGATACTATATGATTGACACATCACAGATAACTACATCTTCTACAGGCCAATCATCCATAAAATTTTTTCTTGTAGTTTCTACAGAAGAAATTTCTTGTAAGGTCTGAAAACCAAGAAGTATTTTACCAAAAGCAGCATAATTTCCATCTAAACCATGTTGATCTCCATCGCAAATGAAGAATTGACTAGTTGCACTGTTAGGATCATTAGTTCTAGCCATAGAAATAGCACCATCCACATGGTTAATATCTGGATGTGTTTCTAATGGAATGGATCCTAATGGGCTCTCTTTATTATCTCCATTGATATCATATCCGCCTCCCTGGATAACAAAGTCATCAATCACTCGATGGAACACGAGATCATCAAAAAAATCAAGATGTGCTAGATCAATAAAATTTTGGGTGGTAATCGGCATTTTATCCTTGTATAATTCTAACGTCATTGAACCTAAGGATGTGTCCATGATTGTTATTGGGTTTATTGCTATTTGGTCAGGTGAAGTAAGAGGCTGAAATAAGATCTTTATCCAGGGAACGACAATGTTTAAAGGTTGGATAGATTGCTGTCCAAGGATGAATTGTATGTTTTTTGAAGAACCCCAATAATTTTGATTTATCGTATCTTTTGAGGTATGAAATTGCAAATTGTTTTCAGAATTTTGCATCAAGTTTTGAGTAATGACATTTTGTTTTGAATGATAAAGGATGATATTTGCGTTTTGATTTTTAACGATTTGATTTCCATAAATCAGATTTAATGATGAAAAACAGATGTCTAAACCACCATTGTTTTGGGTGATGAGATTTTGTTTGATGAGATTGTTATTTGATTCCTCGACTATATGAATTCCGATGTTATGTTCCTTGAGTATATTATCAAAGATTTGTGTTTTTTCACTTTGATTTAGTGTTAGAGCAGATGAAGCAGAGGGGGATTGATCGTTTTTAGTGATACTAAACTGAGAGAAGATCACACCGGAAGTTTGTTTGATTTCGATGCTTCCTTTAATTATCGTTTCTGTTTTATTTTCTCCAGTTATTTTAACATTTTTGTTAATGATTATTGATTCGTTGTATTCTCCAGAGTACACAAAAATATCTTGATTAGAGACTGCTATATTTACAGCATCAGTTATTGAATTATACGGATGTTGAATACTTCCATCCCATGGGCCGATAGTGTTATCATCATCAACATAAATAGTTGATACTTCATCACTAGTTGAGATGGAGTTTGTTAATCCTACTGATGAAAAGAAACTTGATAAAAGTAAAATTGTTAAAAGGATGCTAACTTGCTGTGTTTTCATATCTTGAAATCTCCTATCAAATGAATATATAGTTTCTTATATAATAAGTTATTTTTAAAATTAAATGTTGCTTTACTAACTATGGAACTGTTATCAATAATCCTTAAATTATTTCGTTATTATAATATGACTGAAGAAAATAATTTGTTTTCAACTTATATATGTCATTTTTAGATGTGTCGTGTGTTGAATAAAAAAAGAAAAAATGAGAATTGAAGGTTTTTTTAACTTTCATATCCCCCAATCATCAA
>CAYPUK010000066.1:0-11237 GCA_964414035.1 uncultured Thermoplasmatales archaeon
AGAAGGACTTGATGAAACAAAGGTTGATGAAACATTGAATTCATTGATGGATAAAGGATTGATCTACGAACCTGTTTTAGGAACGATTAAAACAACGTAGTAATCAATAGTTCAACTATCCTACATTCAGATTACCCTCAGTTATTTGGAGAATGTTTGCTAAAAAAGATAGGTACTGTGATGTTTTGAGAATGAATCAAAAAGATTTCTTGCTTTTTTCAAGGGTAATTCTGCTAATAACCATTATTTTTTTATCGTCATGGTCAGGTTGTATAGATAGGAATCAAAAGTGTAGTGAGAGTACTGAAGGTGAACAATCGGTCATATCCAATACGTTTCCGTTAACAGTTCCTGATTGGAATGATGAATCGTATCATGACTATGAAAAAACAAAACGATTTCTTTTTTCACTTGAAGATCGATTTCCAGATTACGTTGATTTATTTTCAATTGGAAAAAGTGTTCTTAGACGGGATATTTGGTGCATACTCATATCTAATGAAAGAAAGTATAGCAAAAAATATGATTGTGTTATTGATGGATGCATCCATGGGAATGAATGGGAGGCAGGTGAGTCTTGTTTATATTTAGCTGAATACTTGCTTATTAATGCAAAGAATGCTTCGATGGCATCTATGTTGAATGAAACAAATATTTTCATTATTCCCCTGTTGAATCCAGATGGACGCGAATCAGATGAACGATGGAATGAGAATGGAATTGATTTGAATCGGAATTTTGATGTGCATTTTGGACGGTTGCGGAGTGGAAATTTTCCTCTTGGAAAGTTATTCGGCCGATTTAAAATCCCTCTTATTCACCATCCGTTCAGAAAGAATATTTTGCTAAGTGAATATTCCACGAATTGTGGGAGAGAACCGTTTTCTGAACCGGAAACTCGTAGTTTAAAATTGTTTATGGAATCATTGGATAATCTAGCATTTTACATGAATTGTCATACTGCATTACATGGAGTCCTTCCAGTAGTTAATGTTGATTATAAACCGGAGTTTTTTATTTCAGAAAATGAAAAAAATGTTTATGATTATGCAGAGGATTGGATTTCTGCTAACTCGGAATATTCTAGTTGTCATGTAGATGATGTTTCTTTTTCTGGAGCTGGTTTTGCTCATCATTGGTCATTTAAAACATTTCGTGCCCCATCTTTTTGCTTTGAATTACTTTCTACGGATTACGAACCACGGTTTGGTCATGGGGATCATGATCATCTTAATCATTGGATGCAAACAACCCTTCCTGTTTTTATGTTCATGTTAGTAAATCGGGAACAATTCAATAACTGGGAAATACCATCTAACTATCCCAAGTTACCAAGAGGTATTCCCCCAGATCCAATTCACTGAGTTTTCTTGTTCACTTTTTGATGAGTATGATATTTAGTTGATTGAGCTCTTTTTGTTCAGTTATATCTTTTTTCTGTTTTGACAGATTTTAGTTTTTGGCATTCTTCCAGCTAGTGTTTAAATATCCTTGTTGAGAAAGATTAGCATGATCAATGGGTTAATTGGTGAATTGATGATGAGTAAAAAAAAGGAGTACATTTACGAAAAGGGATATCCTTCTCTTTATGATAAGTTCAAACCTGGACAACGAGTGGTTCGTCAGTACAAGAAAGAAACAGGAGAATTAGAGGAATACGAAGGCATTATCATGGCCATGGATACTGAGGCCATGGAGATTTATTGGGATTCAATCGATGGAGAATATAGTCCAGATCAAATTGTTGATGATTTCACGCTTTGTGATGCTGATGAAGTATATAATGGAACTCAGGAATATTCTCCCATTAAACGAAAGAAAAAAAGAATTGCTGATTATATTTAATCAAGTGTAAAAAGTTAAAAAAATAGTGAAAGTAAACAAGTAATATGATAGACCAAGAGCAAAGATAACTGCTTAAATTTGTTGATCTGGTCATTGTATTACAGAGAAGATGGAAGGAATACAGTGAATGGTTAATCGAGAAGCAGCACCCTTAGCAATTGGATTATGCATCCCCCTTAGTCTAGTTTTAATTGTGATTGTACAAATCTATGGCATTGATTTTGTTTCACTTATCAAATCAATAGATGTTATTTATTATATTGCCATATTTCCCATTCTTCTTGGTTTATTCGTTGCTATTGCAAATCGGAATAAATAATAGAGGATCAGTTTTTATAAAGAGTTATTGCTCCATTCCCAGCTTTTCTAAATGCTCTGGAAACACCACCAACACCAAGTTTGATGCCGCCGAAAATACGGGAGACGACTAATGCATGTGAATTAAGATCGTGACGTTCTAATAATTGCAACAGTACTTTTCCAGGATGACCAACTTCTCCATCATGTTGAAATTCTTTTTGAGATGAATCCGTATTATCGGAATACCATATCGCGTAACAATGATGATTGGCATTTGAATATTTTTTTTGATGATCATCGATAATTTTTGTTATTTCTTGAGTTGATGAGATCTGATAAAGATGAGCATAAAACTTTGATTTTTTTACAACCAGTTTTCCTGCTGCTAATTCTGTTACCATAGTTTCACGCTTAACCTGTATGATGTTTTTGTTAGATGAGTTTTTTCTTCCAAATTTTCTTTAGATGTTTTGCGTTTAAAGGATAAGAATTTTTCTTTATAATTATTGCTGGGAGAGAACTGTACAACAAATCCTTTATAAGCATAAATATATTTTTATCTGAATAAAATGAGAGTCGCTGGATTACTATCTGATAACCGGGAAGCAAAAGAAATCGAATTTATTTCTAAAATATGCGTTCTCAAAGATCGGATTCATTTTTTAGTTCGCAGGGAGCAGTTAAAAAAATTATTGGAACAAGAAGAATCATGCGAGCCAGCAAAGCATTAAAATACGATTATCCTCGTTTCATCAAAGAAATGGATAGGCTGCATGAGTATGACCATTATTATTGTATCTTCAACACAAGATGAAGCAAGTACCAACATCAAGAAAGGATTGTTATCAATAGATGAATGGAAAGAAAATGACACATTCTTTGATCATCCGGTGTATCAGCATTCTTCACTTTCATCTATATATTTGGTAACTATCAATGATAAAACCATTATTCATGAGGGATTAGAACAAGAATTAGATGAACAGTTACATCTTCATCCATCCCAACTCATTTTTATTTCACGGCATCGGAGTAAATCTGGTGAACCAACACTTAGCACTCATCCTATTGGGAATTATGGTGAAGCAAAGTTTGGTGGAAAAACAAGGACACTAACCCCTGCCATGCCACAGTTGATGACCACCTTACTTCGCACTATGAAAAATAAAGCTGAAGAACAGAACTTAGTTCACGAGGTTACCTATGAAGTAACACATCATGGACCGTTTTTATCAACACCTACCTTATTTGCTGAAGTGGGAAGTACGTTGGAAGAATGGAAAAAGGAAAAACCTGCTCGGGTTGTTGCTGATTCGTTACTAACAGTTTTACATGATAAACCTTATGAAAAAGATTATTCAGATGAAATGTCAGTGTTAGTTGGTATTGGTGGCGGTCATTATGCACCAAGGTTTACCACTGTTTCGTTTAAAAGAAATGTTGCGTTTGGTCATATGATTCCTAGTTATCATATAAAACCTGGTCATATCGATAAAGAAATGCTAGAGAAAGCAATTCAAGCATCTCCTAATACAAGTGGAATATATTTGGATCGAAAATCATTAAAGAAATCTGTTAGATCTGAATTTAAAAAATGGTGTGATCAACTTGATATTCCAGTAGTATCAAGTAAGGATTTTACTTTGCTTTCATAGTTTTTGTTGCAAGGATATGTGCTTGTCTTACGGGTTTTGGATGTTTGTATGTACTAAGATTTGATGCTATTTTATACGATGTTGAGAGTGAAATGAGATTCCCGGGTGAAACGTAAACTGGTTTTTTCTGATGATTGTGAGCATAAAGTGCTTTTCCAAGGATTTTATCCTGATAGTTAATATCATCATTTTCTTGTTTTTTTCCACATAGTAAACTTTTTGCTACGCCAATACTTGGTTTATTTAGAAGAACGCCAGCATGACTTGCAAGACCAAATTGATACGGATGAAGAATCCCATTTCCATCAAACATGAGCACTGTTGGTTCATGATCTAATATTGTGTAGAGTTGTTGAATAAGTGGTGTTTCACGAAAGGTTAGATAGGTTGGAATATATGGAAATTTTGTTTGTTGAAACATGGTTTTTGTTTCTATGATATTTTTAGTATTATACTCGATGATAACACAGGCAACACAAGCTTTATCGTATTCTTTAGTTGAATAGGCAACATCAAATCCAGCAATAGTGAAAATTTCATCTTCGTTTAATTGATCCGTTAGATTAACTTTGTTTCGTAATTGTAATTGTTCTTTCCGACAGGTTTTCAAGGGATAATCTGTTTTAAAATCAGTGAACAACACTGATTCAAAATCAAGTATTTTTCCATCTTTCACCGCGATATTATCCTGTTTTAATCGTTTTACTTTTTCTTTTGGGCCTAATGCAAAACCACCGACTCTTCCATCACTATAAACGATTTTGTAGCAGGGCATTTTATCTGGATGCGGATTTTGGTTCATCATTTGTCCAACTGCTCTTGAGGCTCTAATATCTCCTAATGCTTTTGCGACTGCTCCATACGTTGAAACCTTTCCTTTTGGGATTTGACGTACTAAATCATACGTATATTTATAGAGATCCATATGTCTCACATATTAGCCTTAGATTCTATCAGCTGGTTTTTTTCTGCAAAAATGAGTTTCACAATAAAAACTATCAATAGGTTCATAGTTCTTGAAGGTATCTTTCATTTAAAACATGAGGATATTTCTTTGTATCGCATATCATATTAATCAAATCATGAAACTGAGGTGTTAATCGATGAATTTCTTGAAATTTCTTGGAACTGCAGGAGCACGATTTGCAGTAAGTCGGCAAATTAGAAACTCTGGCGGAATGTGGTTGTCACTAGATGATACAAATCTATTGATTGATCCTGGCCCTGGTTCGTTAGTTCGATGTTTATCTAGTCGACCAAAATTAAATCCAGTTGATCTTGATGGAATATTTCTTTCACATCGTCATATCGACCATTCTAATGATGTTAACATTATGATAGAGGCATTGACCAATGGAGGTCATAAGAAGAAGGGATCATTATTTGCTCCTTCGGATGCATTGGATACAGATCCAGTAGTATTACATCATTTTCGTAATCATCTTGATTCTATAACCGTTCTGAAGGAAAAGCAGAAGTATTCACTTAACTCGTTACAGTTTGAAACACCTATAAAACATATTCATGGTGTTGAAACCTATGGTGTTAGATTTTTTGGATCTGACGTCACTGTATCTTATATTGCTGACACGAAGTATTTTGAGGGATTATCCTCAGTTTATGCTGCAGATGTTTTAGTGTTAAATGTTGTTTTGTTGGAACCGAAAGAATGGATTAATCATTTATCGATTGTGGATGCTGAAAAAATTATTTCTGAAATAAATCCTCAACTCTGTATATTAACTCATTTTGGTATGACTATGATTAAAAACAAACCATGGAAGATAGCAGAAAAGTTATCTAAAAAAACAGGGGTGAATGTGGTTGCAGCATCTGATGGGAAACAGGTTTCATTAGAAAAAAAGGATATTTTTTAAATACTTAAAAATATATCTTTTTATATGTCTAATCCTACTAGTTGCTAAGAACTCCATCAATCACAAAAAATATATGCCAATATTTATCAACCAAACTCATCTTTTCCAGACCTCGAGGAAACATGTTGGTATTGACAAGAGATAGATATAAAATAACAGATAAAAAACGATTTTTTTCATTATGGTTCTTCAGAATACTTTTATTAGCATTAATCGCTCTAGAATTAACAACAGATAGATCTACATTTCAACTTTTCTACATCATTATATTCTTACTTAGCTTTGCTCCATCACTTATCAAAAGAACGCTTTCAATTTCATTACCGTTACCTTTTGAAATCTTATATCTTCTATCATTATTTGTTACCGTTCTAGGAGAAAAAATATTTTCTGGACTGCTTGTTCAATTCATCCTCGGAATTTTCTTTGGAATATTTGGATTTCTTCTGATGTATATACTCTATTACAATAGCAGAATTCAAACAAGTCCCCTGCTTATTACTGCATTTTCCTTTAGCTTCTCTGTTGCATCTGGTGCGATCTGGACCGTCTTTGTTTATGTATTACAAACAATAATCGAGATTAGATTTGAAACTATATCCATAGATTATGCACCAATCGGCTTATTGTTTACTATTCTTGGAGCAGGCATAGTATCAACCGCAGAATATCTTTATTTAACCTATGGTGAAGGAAAAATTATACAAAATATATTAAGGGCATTCATGAAGAAGAACCCTGATCTGTTCATCGAAACAGAGGTAAAACCAAAGGATGTTTTAAAGAAAATAAACCAAGGGGAAAGTGAACAACTAGAATTCAAATCAAGTCTCAGAACGAATTTGCATACTAAAAAACCAGATAAAAAAATAGAATTAGCCGTACTTAAGACCATAACTGCTTTTTTAAATACTGATGGAGGAACCCTGCTAATCGGTGTAGCAGATGATGGAAAAATCGTTGGAATCGATCATGATGGCTTTACTAGTAATGATAAATTCTACAAACATTACACAAACCTAATCCAAAACCATATTGGGAATCAATATCTGCCTTTAATCAAATCTAAACTAATTCAGATGAATGATAAAAAAACAATTCTCAAAATAGATTCTATGAAAAGTCATAAACCAGTGTTCTTAACTATGAACAATGACGACCATTTCTTTGTTAGAATTGGTCCTGCCAGCGTAAAGCTCAGTGATAAGAAGCTTCTTGAATATGTGAATAAGAAATTTTAGTAATATTCCTCTTTAACCGTAGTAAAACAAGGACAAGTAAATGTGCGACCAACTCCGGGAACTTGCCGAATTTTTGCGATAGTATTCTTTCCGACTTCATTAAACGATTTACCTCTGATTTTAAGGAGTAAATCATATTCTCCAGAAACAATGTGAACTTCATAAACCCCAGGAAATGACTTAATTTTTTCAGCAATTTTGGAAATTGATACTTTTGATTCGTAAGGATTTGATGCCACGAACACAAAAACAGTTGTGGTCAATCCCAGTTTTTCATAATTCGGAAGAATGGTAAATTTCTTGATAATGTTATTCTTCACCATTTTTCTTATCCGGTCATGAACGGTTACTCGTGGCATATGAACATTTTCAGAGATCTGTTTGGTTGAGTTTCGTGAGTTTTTTTTCAATTCGGAAATAATCTTGTAATCCTTTTCATCTATCATGATTATCAATAAGTCGGTTTTTTTATTTAAATATTATCAAAATTAACTATTTGACGAATACAATAGGAAAATATTTTAATATATGAAATTCAATATAACTATTTGACAAAATATAATTTAATATTTGTGGGGCAAATATAGATATGAAGCATGCAATAATGAGTTGTATATTGGCTCTCTTGTTTCTCCTTGCTTCTCCAATAACAATGGGAATAACGGGCCAACAAAATGAAGATTTTGATCCATTAGTGGATATTGAAGTTACCATTGATATAAATGAGATTAGAACATTGGAAAAAACAGATCTTGGAATAATGCCAATAGATAAAATCGATTTACGAAGTGACCCTGATTTTTACGTGAAACTCATTGTCAACGGAGAAGAATATGTAAGCGATACTTGGGAAAATACGAAATACTTGTATGATACCCCATTTTCTGTCACCGTTGATGTTCCTGATGACAAGGAAATTGTTGATATCACTATCCAATTATGGGATGCGAATCCTTCTGGAGATGTTCTTTGTGATCTAAGTAACAACTGGGATTCATATGATGAAAACTTTGATGTTGATCTACAATATAGCATCAAGACCGGTCATTGGTTTGGAGATGATGCTGTTAATCATGATATTGGATGGTATTACCCTGATGAAAGCGGTTACGGTCGATTAAACGGTTGTGACGATGGCAGCATTTATCAGAGCAATAAAGACTGTGAGCTCTTATTTGATATCTATCAAAATGATTATGATGGTGATGGAATACCATATTGGACTGAAGTAAACGTTTATGGAACAGATCCAACGGTTGATAACCGAGGAGAAGATGCAGATGAGGATGGTGTGCCAATTGAATGGGAGCATAAATGGGGTCATTTTATGTATGAAGACTGGCGTGATGGATCCATCCAACATCACTGGTTTTACGATCCTTTTGAATGGGAAGACCACGAAAACTTGGACCCGGATGGAGATAGTTTAACTAACGTTGAAGAATATAAAACGTCTCAATGGGGGTCCGATCCATTCAGAGAGGATCTTTTTGTTGAATTAGATCAAATGGAATCTGGACCTGATGGGCAACCAGCAAGTATGCTTCCTGAAGGTTCAAAGGAAATCTTACGAACAGCTTACAATAAACAAAACATTGTGTATCATTTGGATGATGGTAGCTGGGATGAGACGGGATCGGAAATGATTCCTTTTGATGAAGAAACTACGATGAGCTGGGGCGGTATGGACAATGAATTGCAACAAATTTACGAAGATTACTTTTTACATAATGATGAGGATAACTGGAGGCGTGGTGTGTTTCATTACGGGGTTGTTGTCTATCAATGCTCAGTAGCTAATGGAAATGCATTCGGGTCAAATAGGTATCAAATTTCTTATAAAGGATTAAGCGAAAAGAAAAATACTCAGCCCTGGTTGGATATGGATGTCGTTTTTGCTAGTGCGTATATGCATGAATGCGGTCATTCATTAGGGATTATCAATCCTGGAGTTGATGATCAAGATGGTAAATATCCTTGGCAACTTGATTGGTGGAAATGGTTACCCTATAGAAGTGTGATGAACTATGGATACATGTTTCGTATGGTCGATTACTCGGATGGATCACGTGGAATGAATGATTTTGATGATTGGGATGATTTGGATCTAACCTATTTTGACACATCTGATTGGTAAAAACGGGTTGAAAAAATAATATTTATACACTTATCAAATACAACTCATGTCAAATTAAACTGTTAATTCAACGGATTTTTTTATGGTTGCTTTTCCTCCAACCCATACTGAATCATTGATAAACGAAACCGTTACTCTGCCAGGTTTTTTAATGATATCCCCTTGTTCACAAATCACTTTTTTTGAATGAATTATTTGATGATGTCGTAGATAACTAGA
The DNA here is from genome assembly GCA_964414035.1 of uncultured Thermoplasmatales archaeon. GTDB lineage: Archaea > Thermoplasmatota > E2 > DHVEG-1 > DHVEG-1 > EX4572-165. The sequence continues at coordinate 9,275 of CAYPUK010000066.1, forward strand.
TACTGCACCATTAGCTGTTCCTGTTACTGGATCCTCATTGATGTCATACAATGGAGCAAAATTTCGAGCGTGATACAAAGAATCTGATTCAATGGTATCAAAGGTGAATACGTGAAGACTTCCCACATTATGTTTTCGGCAGAACCGTTTTACCAGTTGAAAATCAGGATTCATTTGTTTTAAAACCGAAAATGATGAAACGCAAACTGGAAGGGTGAATAATCCTGTGGATACTCGTTCTTGGGGAAGATCTGATCGTAGATTCTGAATGTCAATCCCAAGAATTTCTGCGAGTGTTCGTGGAGCATATGATAATGGTTCAAAGGCAGGATCTTTTTGTTTCATTAACACTGAATGCACTCGTTCATCTTTAGTGAATTGTATTTGAACCGGCAGTAATCCTGCGTTAGTTTCTTGAGTTACGGTGATTACGTTGTTACTTCTTTTTTTTGATGTTATCTTATTTCCAAGAACGGTAAACGATGCAATGGTTGCATGTCCACAAAGATCAACCTCTACGGCAGGACTAAAAAACCGTATCTTATAATCAGCATGAGTACTTGGATAAATATAAGCTGTTTCTGAAACTTGTAATTCTTTTGAGATTTTTTTCATTTGAGTTGGAGTTAACTCTCTTGGTTCGAGAACAACTCCAGCTGGGTTTCCTCCTTTTTCTTTAAAAGTAAATGAATGAACGATTAACGCATTAACTTTCATAATAGGAGCATCCTTACAGGTATCGAATTTACTATTTTCATCGTTGATGATTCCATGTTTTTGATCCAAAAGTCGTTTTTTCAAATGATTCTGCTAACTTTTGTTCTTCAGCACTTAACGTTCCATGTACAAGACTGATATCAAATGTTTCCTCAAATCCAGTTTTCAAAGAATTACTAACATCATCAAATGAAAAATCTTTTTGTAATTCATGAGTTAGTGAGGTTACTCGTTCTTTGACCGTGGCAATCAATTTTCCTTTTATTTTTTCGTTTGGAACTTTTAACAATCGAAACATTTTATCAACATCAACATTAGTAAGAATGGTCCCATGTTGAAGTACTGTTTTTTGTTTTCGAGTTTGAGCATTCCCTGAAATCTTTTTATTATTCACTAAAATATCATTGATTGGTGCATACGCTGTCTTTACTCCAAAACGATCTAAACCGTTCATAATGGCCTGACAAATAGTTTTGTAACTTTCCAAAATATTCTTTGAAATGTGAGGATGGTTTTCTTTAATGACAAAACTGTAGGTTACTTCATCCTCATGAAATACCGCACCCCCACCAGTTATTCGTCGAACATACTCCACATTTTCTTTTTCACACGCGGTTAAATCAACTTCCTCGGTAAGTTGTTGGAAATACCCAATTGAAATCGCTGCGGGAGTCCATCCATAAAAACGAACCGTTGGTGGCACCTTTTCTTTACTATGAGCAACAAGAATTGCCCGATCAATTGCCATGTTTTCAGCTGCTGATAGATAACCAGTTTGTAACAGTCTCCATTCTTCATTCATTTGAACACCTCATTATTGCATCAGTAATCGATCGAGGAGAAATTCCTATGAATTCAACATTATTAGTAACTACAAATTCTTTAATCATTTGTTCTAACAATGATTCATCAAGTATTTTTCCTTGTAACACCTTCTCTAATTGTTGTATACTTTCTTCAGGATAGGCAAAGAAATCCCCTGCAATGGTTATCGATTCAATGATTTTTGTTGATTGATCATAATCCAAGAAAATCTTGATTAGCTTTCCATCGGGTACTTTATAGATTGATTTCATGTTCATGTATTATCGAAAATCAGGTTCATCTTTATAAAAACGTTGATGGAAAAACAGGTTAATCAGATTTGACAAATGATTCAGCTCGATAAGAACTACGAACAAGAGGGCCTGATTCAACGTGAACAAATCCTTTTTCCAATGCTTTTTCTTTCAAAAAATCAAATTCA
>CAYPUK010000067.1:0-8173 GCA_964414035.1 uncultured Thermoplasmatales archaeon
GAACTCATCTGGCAGGATCCGATTCCTGAAGTTGATCATGATCTTATCGACGAAAAGGATATAGATGAACTCAAAAACAAGATACTTGCTTCAGATTTATCTATTTCAGAACTGGTTTCAACTGCTTGGGCTTCAGCATCCACATTTCGCGGTTCTGATAAACGTGGTGGTGCGAATGGTGCTCGGATTCGTCTTGCACCACAAAAGGATTGGAAGGTCAACCAGCCAAAGCAATTAAAAAAAGTGCTTGAAAAGCTTGAGCAGATTCAAAACGAGTTTAATAATGCACAATCAAATGGAAAAAAGGTCTCATTAGCTGATTTGATAGTTTTAGGCGGATGCGCAGGTATCGAACAAGCTGCAAAGAATGCAGGACATGATATCATCGTTCCTTTCAAACCAGGACGGATGGATGCATCACAAGATCAAACTGATGTTGACGCTTTTGCTGTCCTTGAACCAGTTGCAGATGGATTCCGAAATTATCAGAAAAATAAATTTGCTGTTTCAGCAGAAGAACTGTTAATAGATCGTGCACAACTCTTAACCCTTACTGCTCCGGAGATGACCGTTCTTATTGGTGGAATGCGTGTGTTGAACACAAACGTTGAACAATCTCAATATGGCGTTTTCACTAAAAAGCCGGAGATGCTCACTAATGATTTCTTTGTGAATCTTCTTGATATGGGCACAACATGGAAGCCTATTTCAGAAGACAAAGAAGTCTTTGAAGGCAGAGATCGTGAAACCGATGAACTAAAATGGACTGGTACTCGAGTCGATCTTATCTTTGGATCAAACTCACAGCTTCGCGCAATTGCTGAAGTCTATGCATGTGCTGATTCAGAAGAAAAATTTGTTCATGATTTCGTTAAAGCTTGGAACAAAGTAATGAACGCTGATCGATTTGATCTTTCCTAGTTTTCAGATGACTGGCTTTTTAACTTCTAAAGATTAATCTATGAGGATGATCCTAAGTCCACCTATCAACGATAAACTTTCAGAAGGATCAAATGAAGAATTAGTCTTCAGCATGATGATTTCAAAAAAGTTGTGATAAATATGATAAAAAGTTTGTATATAGGAATAGGTACGTTTTCTCTTGGAATCGGCATCATAGGAATTGTAGTACCATTACTTCCAACAACTCCCTTCTTACTTCTTTCTGCTGCATGTTATGCGAAAGGATCAGAAAGAATGTATCACTGGTTCATCAACATAAAATGGATTGGTAATGCTATTAAAAATTATCATGAGGGAAAAGGAATTTCAATAAAAGGAAAAATCATTTCCATCACTTTCTTATGGACAACTATCACTGTTTCAATGATGATTATGTGGCCTAATATCCCTGTCCAACTGGTATTGATCATCATAGCCACAGGAGTAACATATCATATTATCAGTTTAAAAACGATGAAAACGGAATTAAGGAATTAAAAAAAGTAACAGAACACAGAAGGAATAATAAGTTAAATATAGAAAAAAATGGAATGATTCGTATACTACGATTGAGATTACTCACATAAAAAAACTCTAGTATTACCAGTTTCCTCTTTTTATTTTAATTAAATTTTAGTAATATCTTGGTTGAATGTAATGGTAAAAATGGGTTTTATTTGGCAAAGATTATATAAAGGAGGAGCACACATATTATTATGGGGACAATTGTTTTTACAACCGATAATGAAAAAGTCTGTGAAAACTTCTTTTTTTAATGGTGTAAAAACACAATTTGTCGTCTATAGGAATGAATAAATTGTAGGAGAAAAAATGACAAAGAAAAAAACCATAATAATCAAACTTATAAAAAAGAAAACAGGTGAAAAGGTACGAACCATGCGATTTAGAAAACCATCTGAATTCGACTATTTTTTAAACAGTTTTAAGAAAATGAGATATCCAGGTTACGACTGGGAATACTTAAAAAAATAAGTTATAAAAAAACTCTTTGAATCTTTGTATTAAATCTGTTTTTAAGATTTTTAATATATGAAAAATTATGTTGATGTCAATTTAATTTTTGGACTAAATACTGAATAATTATTTATCAGTCCTTTTTGTATATGAAATGCCGTGTTTTGGACAAACATCATCGCATCGCATGCACACATAACATTCTTGTTTATAATCAGTTAATCCTGCTTCATCAGTTGGACATGTTTTTTCACAAATGCCGCAATCAATGCAGTTCTCGTTCCGTTTAATATTGAAAACACTTTTTCTTCCAACCAAAGAGAGTAGTAATCCATACGGGCAAATGAATCGGCAAAATGGTCGATAAATAAAGATAGAAACGAGTAACAAGAGGACAAATGCAATAAAATAAAAAGATGAAAATTGCAAATTAAAAAAAGCAAATATGCCTATGTAATCAAGAAGATTAATTGAAAAAATAATGGCTAATGCTAAAAACAAAACAAAGACGAGACTATGAACGAGGAGTATTACCTTTTTCTGTGAAATCTTTTTTTGTTTCATTGGTAATCTTGATAGGAGTTCTTGAACTGTTCCAATAGGACACACATATCCACAGAATATCCTACCAAAAACAAAGGTGAGTGCAAGAATGATTACCAAACCAACAAGAGCCATTGGTATTTGAACGCCTAACGCTTCAGTGTTTCCAAGAACGAGTAATTGAAATGTATATGGCATCATTGGGGAGAAGAACAAAAAACCAAAGAGTGTGGAAATGAAAAGAAAAACTATTCCTAATTTAAAACTAAATTTTTCTTTTTTTAAAAGTATTGCAATTGTCACTATTACAATGATTGCGTAGAGTAATCCAATGAATTTGGGTGCATTTTCAAAAATCATGAGGTCACCTTATGATTCATGAGAAAACTCGATAGCCTACTTAATAATTTACAAATTTAATAAGTTTTCAATTCATAGTTCTAATAAACAGAGGTAGATTATTCTTTTGTTGGAAAAGTTAGTTTTATTCCCGTAATAAATGAGGTTCACCCCTGGTTTTTCCTTGGAATGCAAGCCAAATTCTTTTTAATATCTGAAAAGTAGCACTTTTAAATAGTTATAGATAAAAGGAGGTTAGATTCATGGGTCCAGAGGATGATGAAGACGACGATGAAGACTGGGATGATGAAGACGACGATGATTACTAAACTTTCCTCTTTTTTTCTTTTTTTCATTTAGCATTTTTTGTTATTCTTTTTTGGCCGATAGTTTAATTATATTCTATTTATTTTACAATCATGTATCATCATGAAAATAGATAATATTAACAAAAAAATTTTATATTTACTTCAAAAAGATGCACGGATGACCTATAAAGAGATTGCAACAGAACTAAAAAGATCGGAGACAACAATCAGAGACCGGATAAAAGCCATGGAACGAATTGGAATCATCCAAGGGTATACTGCGTTGATTAATAAAACAGCATTAGGTCTGAATTTTTTTGCTATCATTCTTCTTAATCCAACGTCTTCTTCTGAAATCGATACTATTACTCAAAAGATGAAAAAGGTGAAAAATGTAGTACGGCTCTATGAGATCTCAGGTCATCATCGACTGGCGGTGTTTATGGTTGCTCCTTCTTATGCGGAATTAAAGAAAATCGTTAATAAGCAGTTACTTCCGATTGGTTTGGAGGATGAAGAAATCATCACTGTTTTAGAGGCGGATACTGAATTTATTTCTCCTTTAGAAATTCCATAATAATCTAACAGAAAAAAAACCATACTAAATGTGATTTTTTCCCTAAAAAACCTTGTTTTAAAGAGATTTTTCTCTGTTTTTCCTTTTAATTTACAAGTAATTTTTATTAAGATGTATTCTTTGATTTATTTACTGTTAGACCAGTGATCTAACAGGAGGAGAAAACCTAATGGCAAAAAAGAAAACAGCAAAGAAAAACAAAGAAAAAAAAGAGAAAAAATAGATAGCCTCAGCAAAACATGATGTTACTATTCTAAATGATGAGGAGAAAAAAACTGTGCTGTTGAATATGTTCTTCTCCTCATTTTTTCGCATTGATAAAAATCCGTTTCAAAGATTTCCCATAAATTTTATTGATGAAAGATAAAAAAAAGTATTTCAAAACTGGAGGTAGACTATGTTAACTGGTCAACAACCAATAATTATACTAAGAGAAGGCACTACAAGAGAAGAAGGAAAAGGCGCACAAGCTAACAATATCATGGCAGCTCTAGCAATCACTAATGCAGTGAAATCAACACTTGGTCCCAAAGGAATGGATAAAATGCTTGTTGATTCACTTGGAGACATCATCATCACAAATGATGGTGCAACGATTTTAAAAGAAATTGATATCGAACATCCTGCAGCAAAGATGATTGTGGAAGTAGCAAAATCTCAGGATGAATCTTGTGGGGATGGAACCACAACTGCAGTGATTCTAACAGGAGAACTACTGAAACAAGCGCAAGTATTACTTGATCAAAACATTCATCCCACGGTTATTTCCAGAGGATATATGTTAGCAGCAGAACATGCAAAAGAAATCTTGGATCACATTGCACTTTCCTTAAAAAAAGATGATGAGAAAACACTGCACTATATTGCAATGACTGCAATGGCTGGGAAGGGTGCAAGTGGGTCAAAGGAATTTCTTTCTAAAATCATTGTTGATGCTATCCGTTCAGTAGCTCAAACTACAAATGAAAATGAACTCTTTTCGATTGATTTAGATAATATTTTGATTCATAAAACTCAAGGTGCAAGTATAGATGAAACAGAGATTGTCAATGGAATGGTGATAGATAAACGACGGGTGAATCCAGGTATGCCCATGAGAGTTAACGATGCTCATATTGTCTTACTTAATACTGCGATTGAAGTGAAAAAAACTGAGGTTGATGCTCGTATTCAAATTCAGGATCCTTCTCAGTTACAAGCATTTTTGGATGAAGAAGAACGAATGATATATCATATGGTAGATAAAATCAAAGGAAGTGGTGCAACAGTTGTTCTTTGTCAAAAAGGAATTGATGATATCGCTCAACATTTTCTTTCAAAAAACAAGGTGTATGCAGTTGAGCAAATCAAAGAAAGTGATATGAAAAAATTAAGTAAAGCAACCAATGCAAAAATAATCGCTGATGTTGATCAATTAACAGAAGATGATCTTGGGTTTGCGGGTATTGTTGAAGAAAAAAAGGTTGGTGAAGACTATTTTACTTATATTACTGATTGTATGAATCCAAAAGCGGTTTCTCTTCTTTTACGAGGTGGAACTGAACATGTGGTTGATGAGCTTGATCGAGCCGTTCATGATTCCCTATCTGTCGTTAAAGTTGCGTTAGAGGATAAAAAAATAACGGTGGGTGGAGGAGCTGCTGCAACTGAAATAGCGTTAGGTCTTCGTGAATATTCACCGTCTATTGGTGGTCGTGAGCAAATGGCTGTTGAATCCTTTGCTAGAGCTATTGAAATCATTCCAAAGACACTTGCTGAGAATGCAGGACTTGACCCAATTGATTTGATGATATCATTACGCAGTGCTCATAAGAATGGTGAAATACATGCTGGAATAAATGTCCTTGAAAAAAAGGTTGATGATCTGTTAACACAGCATGTTTTGGAACCGTTACGGTTGAGCTTACAAGAAATTCAAGCGGCAACTGAAGCAGCGATTATGATCCTTCGTATTGATGATGTGATAGCTGCAAAGGGAAAAGCAGGTTTGGGTTCAACGGGTTCTGAAATCGATGATATACAAGATTATTAGAAGTAGTAACCCTAACATTTTTTTAATTTTTTATTTTCCTTTTCTCCAATTTTTTAAGAAATCAGTGAAAAAACGTGATGATCCATCTTTTTCATAGGGTGGAAGATCCTTACTTACTTGACGGATGTCTTCAATAGAATAAAATGCATTTGGATTATATTTTTTTACGATGCTAATCACTTTTTTTGCATTCTGTCTTTTAACAATGGTAAAGAATAGTTTTACGGGTCCTTTTGCTCCTTGTGCATCCACAATTGTGCTACTGATATGTTTTTTTCGTAAGGCCTGAATTAAATCATCAGCGTTTTTTCTAGTTATGATTCTAATGGCAACGGTTCCAATGGAAAGTTTTTCTTCAAGAATGATGCCAACAAGGTTTCCAGTAGCAAAACCTGCTGCATAAAAAAAGTAGTAGTAAATGTTTGTTAAGTTCTGCATGATTTGACCAATAGCAAGAAGCCAGATTAATATCTCAAAAAATCCGATGAGTGGTGCTAAATACTTAATCCCTTTTGAAATAAAAATTATTCTAATGGTTCCAAGACTCACATCACAGACCCTTGCTAAGAAAATTAAGGATGGAAGGAGTACCCAAGCATAAATGAAGGTTGATGAAATGTTACTAAGATCAATCCATGCGTCATCGGTTAAGCGCAATTGATTATAAATAAACCTATCCTATTACTCCTTATGGATGGGATAAATATGGGATGCAAAAAACATAAGCGGTCAACTCATGATTTTGAGAAAGCAATGTGTGATCTTTTTCCACCTGAATGGTTATGGGAAACTGCTAAGGAAACGGGTGTGGTGAAACGAAAACGGAAGATAGATCCAGTGGCAATCTTTTGGGTTTTAACCTTGAGTTTTGGTGTGGGTATGCAGCGGACGTTAGCTAGTCTTAAACGCAGTTATGAACGTGAGGGAGAGGTAGCGTTGAGTGATAGCAGTTGGTATGAACGGTTTTCTCCAGAGCTTGTTTGTTTTCTGAAAGCATGTGTGATTCATGGAATTGAACATATTGCTCGAAGGAAACATCGTCAGCTTTCAGATAAATTGAAAGATTTTGAGGATGTGTTGATCAAGGATAGTACAATTATACGATTACATGAGAAATTAGCGAAGAAATGGCCTGCTGTACGAAGCCGGAAGGTAGCCGCAGGGGTTAAAGTGAATACGGTGGTGAGTGCGGTTGCTAATAGTATGAAGAGTGTGTCTCTTTTTGGCGAGCGTACACATGAGAGTAAGACGTTACGGATTGGTCCATGGGTGAAAAATCGTATTGTACTGTTGGATCTTGGTTATTATAAGCATCATGCGTTTACCCGGATTGCTGAGAATGGTGGATTTTTTGTTTCTCGGTTAAAAAAGACTGCTGATCCCCTGATTGTTTCTGTTAATAAGACGTGTCGGGGGAATAGTATTGATTTGGTTGGAAAACGGGTGAAGGATGTTCTTCCCCGGTTGAAGCGTCAACGGGTCGATGTTATGGTGGAGGTACCAGTTAAACGGAGGAAATATAAAGGGAAACAACGAACGGATACGGTACAATTCCGATTGGTTGCCGTGTATAAATGACGTAACGTCAATTATAACATTTTGACACGAGGGGTTTATATACTACCGATGATATAACATCTCCGTAAGGAGTTATGAAAAATGAGAACGAAAAAATTTGAAAGAAAAGAATCTACTACCCAGAGTGGAATAAAAATCAATGAATGCACCCCAAATTATGACAACATACAAATAGATGATGTATCATGTGATATAGATACCCATAAGTATAATAATAAGAGGGATACAAATCTAAGCATTCATAGGGTAATATCAATAAATGAAAGTGTTTCACATTTGAAAGAAAACAACATAACAGTTATTATAGAGACAATTAAATATAAAAATATAGACGGTGAAATTTGTAAGGTTCAGATAAATAAATTTATGAAAAAAACAGAATGAGGAGATAAATATGGAAACCGAAACCGAAAAATTAAATCTAATATGTATGTATGACAATAAGAATCAAAATATGATCAGTAAAAATGAAATAAGCCGATTTACTTATGAATATAATCGATTAATTATTCATAACCTTTATGACCATGTGAATGAATATACTTATTATGGAATACTAATCCTTCTTTTTGATTTAGTAATTTTAAAGGAGGACTAAAAATGATAGCAATAAAAATTAAGGAAAAAAACAAGCCAGTCGATAAAATATTGAGTGATTATTTATTTGTAAAAAACATAATATTGAATATGGAGGAGTGATTATAAAATGATAAGCGTAAAAGAATTAAAAAAGAAGAATAAAGATAAAGTTGAACAGTATAAAGCAGAAATATATTATGAATCCTGGGGAATGTAAAATGTGGAATAAAAAAATAGTTTGTAAAAAATGTGACGCCGTTATAACAAAATATGATAAGAGAAACAAACATCATAAGCATA
>CAYPUK010000068.1:0-5485 GCA_964414035.1 uncultured Thermoplasmatales archaeon
TCAGATTTTCCCATCTTTAGCTTTATCGGTACCCCTCCTAGCAATCCACCTGCACAAAATAATACGCATCAGCTATAAAAACATTATTAAGTATTCAAATCTAAAATGTTCTAAATAACAAAAAGTATTAAAATTAGAATCAAATTGAGTATGAGTAACGACGGATAGGGAAATTTTGTCGAAAAGACCATGACAAGAAAGATGGAGAGGCCTATTTTCATTCGTGACAAAGACCCACTTGCGCAAGGGTCAACCTTAGTGGTAGGAATCGATAAGAAAGGAAAAATCATCCGATTTAATGATACGTTAGAACAATTCACCGGATCCGTGAAAAAAGATGTTCTTGATGTTCCTTTTGCATCTTATTTTTCAAAACAGATCCCAAAAGAAGAATTAGAAAAGTTAGTCAAACAAGCTCGATATAACCCGGATTCTCTAGATATTGATACTTCTTTTCGAACAATTCAAGGTGACGATGTCGTGGTTTCCTGGACTGGTTTTGCTATAAAAAATGATGAAGATGGCAGAGTATCACAACTAAATCTTGTTGGAACCCCACAAAAACAAACCACATTATCTTCACAATCTAAAAAAACTTCTAAAAAGAAAGATTCTTCTTCGAAAAGTAAAACAAAAAAACAAAATAAATCAGAAAAAAAATCATCCAAAAAAAATATTGGATCTGAGAAAAAATCATCAACAAAACCAAAAGAATCAAAACAAACTTCATCAGCATCTCAATCTAAAAAACAAGATTCAAAAAATAAAGAACCATCTAAAACAAAACCTAATAAAACAGAGAACGAAAAGAAAGAATCAAAACTTAAAAAACAAAATAAAGAAAACAAAAAATCGTCAAAAACCAAATCATCAAATACCAATTCATCTAAGAAAAAAAAGAAAAAAATTAAAATAAAACGAAAATCAAAAACTAAAAGAGAAAACTTGCCTGAATTATCAGACTCCACTGAAGAACCTGATATTGAGGCCACAGAAAATTCATCAAAACGATTCTCTTTTCTTAACATTCCAAAACCAACACTTACATGTAAAAAGAAAATAAAAAAATCATCAAGGTTTCCTCTTAAAGTTTCATTACGTTCAAAAAAATCTTCTAACACTGAAACTACTCTTTCTCCAACATCAAAAAAATCTGATCAGCAAACAATAAAACAATTACAAAAAGAAAATCAGCGATTGCGAAAACAAAATGAGAAACTTGAAACAAATCTTCAATCTGCTGAATTAAAAAAAGAAGAATTAAAAGATTTTTTTAATGACAAATTCCGATTTATCCGGGATAGTGTAGGCATTAAGAAAAAAAGAGAAGAATTTAAACAAATGATGCAACAACTCTCGGAAAGAAAACAAAAACTTGAAAAATTTGAAACCGATATGGTTTTAGAAAAAAAAGAATTTAAACAAAAAATAGAAGAATCTATCACTTGGCGAGAAAAACTAGAAAAACTTGAGCAAGAAATCGAAAAACGAAGACAATTCCTCTCTGAGCAAGAAATCTTTCTTAACGAACAATACGATAAAGTTTTATCCCATGAATTAACACAACCAGCAACGTATACTCAACAACCAGAACAAGACCAATCCAAAGATAAATCTGAGGAACCGGGAATTTTAGAAAAAGATGATTTATTCAACTCACTTACTGTTGAAGCTGCAGTATTGCAACGTGGTCGAATTAAAAAAGCTAATAAACGATTTGCTGACATGCTGGGTTATTCTGAAGATGAACTGGTTGGAAAACATTTAGTTGATTTCGTTGGACCAAATGGACTTACCGGAGTGGAACAACATTATATGAATCGGTTGAAAGGCGTTGATGATTCTTCATATAGTACCGTATTTCTTTCAAAAGGTGAGGATGAAGTTCCGGTGAAAGTCCACGTGAAAACTAGCGATTTTCATGGTGAACGAGCTGAAATTGCTACTTTTAATGAAATATAAGAAATTATTTTTTAAGATAAAATTTAGGTTATCGCAAGTTTTAAATAAGCACCTATCAATTAAATATTGTTATAAAGAGGATGGGTTTAGATGGGTACAATGCACAAGATTCGGTGCACTATTCTTAAACAAAAAAGGCTTTGTTATAGATTTTTTGCCACATTCTCTTAATAAAGTAAAAAAATGAGTAAGTGATATAGATATGCTTAAGAGATGGATGAAACAAATCATTTGTTTCCTGATTACACTTTCAGTAATAAGCATTTCTTTTCATGTTTGTGTTTCCTCATCATTTTTTTCAACTCATGCTGAAGAAATAACGCCAACCATAGAAATCATTAATGTGCAAAGTTATCCAAAAAAGGGTGGGGAGTGGACTGTCCGATTTCAAGTGGAGGGAACTGCAGATTTACAAATATCCGCAATTGAACATACTGCATGGAGTAATGAAGAATGTTCAACATGTGATCTTAAATTTGAACGTTTACAAAATAAGACCAAAATATTTGAACCAGTATGGAAAAATGAAAGTATTTTGATCACTAATTTCTCTTCATCAACAATAATTGAAGAAACATCACTTGTTCAAAGTCTTGGAAAACATGTTCTAAAATTTACTTTTGGAAATGATACGGTTTTTGCATTTAATGATGCAAGCAGTTGGTGGAACAATAGTTGGGGGTATCGAAAAAAGCTTTCGATTGATCATTCTCAAGTACCTGGGAGCCTATCAAACGTTCCAGTTCTTGTAACTATTTCCGATGAAGATCTAAATGAAAAAGCGAAAACAGATGGAAGTGACATCGTATTTATCTCTTATCAGGATAATACAAGCAAATATCATCACGAGATAGAGAACTATACCAATGGACATTTGACCGCATGGGTGAACGTCACAGAAATCTTTGCAGCAACTGATACGAACCTTTGGATGTATTACGGAAACCCCTCTAGTGAAGAACAACAGAATTTAGCTGGCGTATGGGATACTGATTATGTCTTAGTGTATCATTTAAATGAAACAGATCTTCATGGAACCACGTTTGATGTATTTGATAGTACAAATTATGGTAATGATGCAACGACACAAAATATGAGTGAAAACAATCAATTGCTCGGTAAGATCGATGGAAGCCTAACGTTTAATGGAACAGATACTTATGTCAATACAACACTTCTAGATAACGCGATAACAAATGCTTTTACCATTAATTATTGGTTTAATGCTAAAGAGTTAACTGGTACAAGCAATCATATTTCAATTGGTGATTGTAATGACAATGAAAACGTAAGAATCGATATGTTTGTTAACAAATCAAATACGATCAATTGTTATTTTGGAAATGATACAATTAATACTACCTTAAATTCAAGTGAAGCTATATCGGTAGATGAATGGTACTTTGTAACAGTATCCTATAATGAAACCCATTTGACATTATATGTCAATGGAACAAAAGTAGATGCCAAGGAAATAGAAATTTCTTTAACGAAAAATGATGTTATGATAGGCTCCGATCTTATTAAATCAAATTTTTATAATGGACAAATCGATGAAGTACGGTTTTTAACTACTCATAGAGATCAATCATGGATAACGACTTCTTATAATACAATGAACAATCAAAGTGATTTTATAACTGCTGGATCCGAAGAAAGCGCAGCGCCAGTGGTTAGCAATCCATTCCCTTCAGATGGGGATAATTCACTTCCTAACATACCTGATTATGTTGAAATCACGGTTTCAGATCCAAATCCAGATCTTCTTAACATAACTTGGAGAATAAATCAATCAGGAATATGGAAAACATTTAATGTGACTAATGGGTCTGGAAATGGAGTTGATGATGGAACATATCAAGTAACAAATACATCATGGGTAACAACTTTTGATCAACCTTATTATTGGAGTGTGAATGTTACAGATGGAGTGCATTGGACGAATGAAACCTATTCTTTTACCATGCATCAGTACAATCCAGTGATAAACTCGTTTAATTTATCTAATGAAACCGGTTGTAAACTAAATAATGACACTGGGAATCTAAATGTGAAAAACGAATACGAGTTCACCATTAATATAACAGATAAAAATGGATGGGAGGATATTAATTATATTAATTTAACCAGTTGGTATGATGAGGGAGATGAAACCGCTCAATATAATGATTCCACTGGTGGTAATCTTAATTTATTCTTACAATATCAGAATATCTCTGGAACAAGTGTTTTTCAAATGCATTGGCCAACTATTGAATCAACGTTGATAACACAAAATTGTACAGAAGAAATCGTTAATGATAGCACCCGGATTATAACGTTAGCTTTCCTGCCGGGTAATCAAACACGGTGTGCAACAAGTAATGAAACATGGGATAACACTATAGCGAACACGTTTGAAAACGATTATTCATGGAATTTGAACTGCACGGTCACCGATAGTATGAACAACAAGGGTTTTTATCAAAGCGAGTATGGAGTGAATTATTATTCAGCTCTTCGAGCACCAACACTTGTTGAAATAACTGGTGCTCCCGGGATGAATGAACAATCAGAGGTTTTCACGATTGATTATATGAGTAATGCAGATTACACTTTGAAAATCTATTTTGATGAAAATCTTTCTCAGGTGAATGGTCCTGATGTGATTGGTATTGGGGAAAATTTAAGTGTTCTTAAGAATGCTGATGCAGATGATGATATCACGGAGAATACTACGTTTTCAGGGACTAAAGAAGCACATGCAATAACTATTTTAAAGAGACGCTCTGCACCAGCCAATGGTTTATTTGAGTCTGTGAATGTTCAATTCGAGTTATATATCCCCTTTGGTACAAGGGGAATGTATTCCTCTCAAATTAATAAAAAGATAATACGGATATAATTGTATTTTCTCTTCTTAATAAAGGGATGCTGGAATTGGATTAATGAGATCATCAGTTAAACATGATGTTGAGTTTTTTTTCAAACGATTGAACGATTTGTTTTATTTCCTTCTTTGGTGTTTTTACTGTGTTGTGCGTAACGTTTAAAAATAGGGTTATTGGCTTGGAATCATCTTGCTATTGAAGGGTAGCCTAAATTCAAATAAATCAATGGTAAATTTATAAGAAAAAATGTTGGTTAACCTGGACTTTATTTTTTGGTATTTGATATTTTTAAAACGCAAAAACTTTGAATATAAAATAGTTGGACAATATGAAATGTTTTAATGATTTTTTGATTATTTACCTGCATATGCATCCGCATATTCACCTACAAAAAAGGTATAAAAGAAAGAATGGCGTTTGATTCTTCGTATAATGTATCAATTGGGATGAAAAGATAGAATAATACTCACTGATGGGATGTGAATTAAAATGGGAAGAAAACCGATAGAGACGATAAGAAAGGGAAATGAATCGATTGGGGGCAAGGGAAGTACAACTAGTAAAAATCATTCGAAGAAGTTTTTTGTGAAAACAGTAAGCTTATGCATTGCTTTGATCTTATTGTTACAATTTATACAAATCATGTTTATTTC
>CAYPUK010000069.1:0-24188 GCA_964414035.1 uncultured Thermoplasmatales archaeon
GATGACACTGCATCTGATACACCTGGATTTGAACTTGGTGTTTTGTTCATATCGGTAATATTTATATCACTGATTTTGTATAGACGCAAACGATAAATCCTATGAAAACGCAACTAAAACGAACACTCTCACAAGTCTTAATTTTTTTATCAGCAAACCTTGGCCCACTCGGGGTAAAAACAGGGTTCTGCTATCCTTTTTTTTATTGTAATTCTTGTCCTGCATCTACTTCAGCGTGTCCTTTACGAGCCCTTGAAGTCGGTGTTTTTCAAAATAGTTTTAAATGGAAGCTTTTACTGTTTCCTCTCCTAATCATTGGCTTTTTTGGGATTCTTACAGGTAGAGCTATTTGCGGCTGGGCATGCCCTATTGGATTATTACAGCGAGCTACAGCTCCAGTTGCTCGGAAACTGAAAAAGATTCCAGTTATCAAAAACATCGGAACTAAACTACTTCCAATTGAACCTAAACTTCGCTACATTAAATATTTCGTATTAATCGGCCTTGTCTTTTTTACAACTGCTCTCATTGGATTTATGTTCACTAATCTTTGCCCTATTGGTTTTCTCACAGGTACAATACCAACACTACTACTTTATCCATCTGAATTTGTGTTTAACTCTTTTTTCTTTTATCCAGCACTTATCATTTTCATTTTATTTATGATCCTCATTTTTACCGTTGAACGTGGCTGGTGTCGATACTTTTGTCCACTTGGCGCGTTATTTGCACCATTCAATAAAATCAGTATGCTTTCGGTATCTAGAGTTGAAGAAGAAACTTTTCAAAAAGAATGCTTGCATTGTAATCTGTGCTCTGATGTTTGTCCAATGGGCATTGATGTAACCAAAATGAATAGAGATCCTGAGTGCATTCTTTGTGGAAAATGTGTTGAAGCTTGTCCAAAAAATCTGATTAAGTTCAAGCGGGTGAAACCATGAATAAAAAATTTATTGCTCAGTTTACCATCTTCATCCTAATCACTGGTGGACTTTCAGGAATGCTGATTGGTACTGATGTTTATGAAGAGGTTCATGATGGCATTGTGGAAGTGTTATGTTTAAGTTGTTTGAAACTTGATCCAAAAACAACAAAAGAGTTTACTTTTGATACGTTTAATGATGGAGCGCATCCAGATTACGTATTGGACAATCTAAGCTCAGGTATCGTGTTCCTTCATTACAGTGAGGATGCATGTCCGGGTTGTGATATCATGTTACCCATTGTGCAGGATTTGTTATCTGTAGAGTATGAAAAAAAGGATTTATTTTCAAAAAATGTTGAATATCAAGATCAGCAAATCAGTTATTATTATACTAATATCGATCACGCAACACCTTCAAGAACAGCACCGTTTGAAACCTATGATATTCAAGATCTCAATGGCCTTCCCATGTTCACGATTGTAACCCTTGGATATTATAGTGGTATCATCAAACCAAAATTTGTAACATTGTATGGTACACTCGGTGTTGATACGGATGAAGAGCGAATGCAACTGTTAGAGGAAATCATTGATGATGCATTCACATTATGGGATGAAAACGCTCCAGGTTACGAACCATAAAAAAAGATTGATTCTCCCTATTCTTTTTGTGATTCAATTATTTTAAAAACATGGTGTTTCATCGAAATGATGATCTCATCAAACCTATTCTGTAATTCTTCGGTTAACCCTTCCCCAAATGAAACATCAACAGGTTGTATCCCAAACACAAAAATGAGTGCAGGGCATTCATCTAAGTCTTGACCAATCCGAATGATTTGAAACAAATCAGCATTATGCGTTGACACCGTTGACACCTGTTTTTGACTCTGAATCTCATTAACTGAAAAAAACCGTGTTTCACCAGGCCTTCCATGAAAATTCACTGCATCCAAAATGATAACCAAATCAAACCTATTGAAGATATGTAAAAGATTCATTCCACCCGTTCCCCCATCAACAAAAGAAACATTGCGAGGCAACGAATCTGATTCTTTTTTAATTTCATCTAGTAAAAGAATTCCAATCCCATCATCTTTTCGTAATGGATTGCCAACGCCGATAATACCAATGGATGAACCCATTTTCATCTTACTAGTCAACAAACTTTACATCTAAATAATGTGTGCTACAAGAGATACAGGGATCATAGGCTCGAACAAGCATTTCTAAGTTCAACGTGATTTCTTCTTTTGGTTTTTCTAAAAGATCAGGTGCAAATACTTCCATGTCTTTTTGAATATTATTATGATTCTGATTGGTTGGAATCACACAATTTGCTTTTGTACAAATCCCTTCTTTGTTATACGTGTAATCATGGAATAAGATACCTCGGGGTACTTCAATAGCACCAACACCACGACCTGCTTTGATCACAAACTTTGCTGGTTTCTCACTACAATTTAGCCCCCTATCTAAGAGAGTATCAATTATTTCGATGCTATCTTCAACGGAATGAACGTATTCAACGATTTGAGCGATATTGTTCATGAATGGATTATAGTTAATTGGTTGTAAATCAAATTTTTTCGCAAGTTCTTTTGCAGATGGACTAAGTAAATCAGCATTTAAATTAAACCGGGCAAGAGCACCAACCATATAACTATCCCGGTTATGCTTCGTATATTTTGCGGTGGACTGTGGAACAACGAACTCATTGACCACTGATTCATAATCCTCAACTGGATGAGTACCGGTATCAGTTGATCCAATGATCCCATCATATAACGCGTATTCATCTTTGCTTGTTAAACCAATATATTCAGTTTCCCGAGTAAAATCAGGTAGCATATGAGCATTATCTAAAATCACATTGGCTACCTCATTACACGTTGGAAGACTATCAACTAATCGTTGTTTAAGAGTTTGAAGTTGTTTTTCTGAGGGAATAGTAGAAAACCCGCCGGGAACAAGACTTATTGGATGCGTGGTCCGCCCGCATAAGAGTTCACTCATTTCATTCGCAAGTCGATGCAACTTAATGATTTTTTTTACGGTCTCCGGAGCTGATGAAATCAACGGAAACACACTACCAACCTTAAATAAATCTGGAGCGACCAAATAACCAACATGTAAAATATGACTTTGCATGTTTTCTCCATGAAGCGCGATTTTCCGAAGTAACTCAGTTTGGTTAGAAATCTTGATATCCATTGCATCTTCTGTTGCTTTTAATGATGCAAGTGCATGACCAATCGAACAAATCCCACAAATCCGAGAGGTAAGATGAGACAGTTCAGTGTATGGTCGATTACGTACAAATGATTCGAAAAAACGAGGAGCTTCAGATACTTGCCATTCTACTTTTTTCACTTCACCATTTTTCGCATTCAACACAATATTACCATGGCCTTCAACTCGAGTGAGATGTTCAACGTTAATGGAAACTTCTTTTGCACTCATTGTGATTCCTCCTTTTCTTCTTCAACATAACGATAGGTAAACATGGTCTTTCGATTCATAATTTCATCAGCAGTTAATCCATATTCTTCAAGAACATCAAGTTGTGCTCGTTCATGGGGATGACTAATATATCCTCGACAGGCCTCACATTCATTACCATGCGTTGGACAAATCGCACCGCATCCTGCTCGAGCAATTGGACCCATACAAAATTTTCCAATCGTAAATAAACACACATTTTCCTTTTTCTTACATTCTACACAAACCGGATAATCAGGAATCGGCGGTTTATTTCCATGGATCAAGGCTACTAACACACGGATAAACTCAGTACGATCAATAGGACAACCAGGGATCACATAATCAACTTTGACCACTTCATCAACAGCTTTATGTCGGGGTTTTTCAAAAAACTCATTTTTTGAAATATCCTTTGCTTTTGCAGTCGGATACACTTCTTTTAAGTTTTCTTTTGAACTCCATTGATTGCTTAATCGCTGTACGCCACCAAGATGAGCGCAAGCACCAAGAGCAACTAAGGTCTTTGTTTTCTTTCGAATAGCTTTTAATCGTTTTTCATCAATAGGACGAGTAATGCTTCCTTCAATAAAAGCGATGTCATAGGTTTCTGCTTTCTCAGTCATCACTTCACGGAATTCAACGACATCTACAACATCAGCAACGTCAATGACGCTTTCTTCAAGATTAGCTACTTGCAGCTGACATCCTTCGCAACTTGCAAAATCAAAAAAGGCTATTTTCGGTTTCATTCAAATGCCTCCGGGAGATCTTTAATATCTTTATAATTGAACACGGGTCCATCCTTACATACATACAAATTGTTGATTTGACAATGACCACATTTTCCAACGCCACATTTCATCCGACGTTCAAGGGAGACAATAATTTCATCTTCAGGAATTCCCATATCAAGCAAGATTCGTATACAGAACGGATACATCACCGGTGGACCAACGATAAAACATTGAGTGTTATCTTGATCAATTGGTACTTTTGGAATCAATTTAGTGATTAATCCTACATCGCCATCCCAACATTCACCATCTGGACATTTATCCACCGTTCGATAATGTGTCACATCATCTCGGTCATCCCACTGACTAACTTCATCGTGAAATAACATTTCACAAGGTTCCTTACACCCGTACAAGATACTGATATCTCCAAAATCATTTCGATGTTTTTCATCTAACACGTAATTAATCAAGGATCTCAAGGGAACAATGCCAATGCCACCAGCAATAAACAGGAGGTCTTTACCTATCATAGAATCTATATCGAATCCATGACCAAATGGACCACGAATACCAACCTTATCACCTGGTTTCATTGCATGTAGTTTTTTAGTGACATCACCGATCTTTCGAATGACCAGTTCAAATGTTTTTCCACCAGGTGGAGATGACACAGAAATTGGTGCCTCACCTGTACCCATAACTGATACCTCAACGAATTGACCGGGTTGGGCTTTTAATGGTTGACCAGAGTCAAGTTCGATTTCAAAGAACATATCATTTTTAGATAATTTTTCAACACGTTTCAAAGTAGCTGGCATTGGTTTATGTAATGATTCACCTTCATCAGATACATCATCAATACCGATCGTTAGACTTTGAGGATCAGATTCTTCTTCCTCTAAAACCTGCTCTGATTCATCAAAGAGCATATTCATTAGTTTCACGGGATCAGCGATATCTGGAATACATTGACTGGAGCACCGACCGCAACCAACGCATGCCACAAATCCTAATCGGTCAGGGAGATAATTTCCCTTTCTCAGGAATCGATGACGATATCGTTTCAAAATATCTTCACGGAAGATCTCACCTGAAGCAACCTCTGTGAACTGACGGAGCAGACAGCCATCCCAGGTTCGCACTCGTCGACCTTTGCTATTTAAATCAATGTAATCAACGACATCATAACAAAAGCAGGTAGGGCAAACAAGTGTGCAGGTTCCACAAGAAAGACATTTATCTGATTGTTTTTTCCATACCGTACTATCATAATTTTTTTCTAAAATATCATGCCAATACCGAGGAGCAACTTTCATTCCTCGTTGTGCTTGTTGATCGGCAGCATCTCGAACTGCTTTTGCTTTTTGTCCATCGATTTGCGATGCTTCATGTAATCGATTAGCTTTTTTCAATAGTTCCGATCCTTTTGGGGATCCGATTTCTATAGCCACGCGATTTCCAAGATCCGTGATATAGAGATCATAACCAGAATGAACAGAACCAGTTCCCATGCTTCCAAAAAAGGCTTTTTCTCCAACGTTTAACACATCACTTCCAATAATAATCGTATTTTTTCGTCGTTGTAAATATGATTTTGAAATATCAGAATCTAAAAAGTAACTATCCATTTGTCGGATAGCAATGATATCATAAGGATGAACGCCAACGAGTATGCGGGGTTTTTCTGGTTTTGATTCTTTTAGATTAAATGGATCATCCAAATCAAATTCCATCATGGTTTCATATTGTGGAAGGAAGTATTTTTTTGGAGGTAAAATGGTGGTATCATAATCTAAGCGGAGTTCTTTAGCAGATTCAAGAGTATCAAATACAAAGGCTTTTCCTTTGGCTTTTACTCCTTGAACGTCATATGCTTCATCCGCAATCAAGGCATCTATAAAGTCATTGAAATCATTTTTCGAAAGAATTTTCATGATTGACTCCTCCAGAGTGGCACTGGTATGCTGAACTATTGAAAGTTCACAGGTGTTATATTAAATCCTCCATATAAGAGTTACCAATAATTATGAAAAAAAAGAAGAAATCATTGAATTTTATTCAATGATGTTCGTAATATTTTTTATTTGCTGGTGGGAAAAACGTGTTGATAACCAAGCGTTACTGGAAATGCAATTAGACCACCGCCAATTGCTGTTACCAATTGCATCAATCCCATAGCAGTAAGAAACAAAGATGGTAGTATCCCCATTGTCACAAGAATAAATGTGACGCTTATCAGTATCAGCATTTTTACACCACTTGCAACCGGAAGAACCGCAATAAATGGTATTCTTTTGTGCACATGAAGATACTTCATCAGGAAAACAAGTGATGCATTTCCTAACCAGATCACCGGAATGAGATATACTAGATACATCGTAAAGGACCCGAAAAGGAATCCTCCTACAGCCGCAGCCACACTTGGAAGGACAACTAAGGGAACAACCTTCTGCCATCCACGAACATTAACCGCAGTCATAATCAACGCAAAATTCACCGTAACCCCAACAAGCATTTGTGGATGACGAAGTAATAACGGGATTCCAGCAGCAAGCAAGCAAAGTATCGCAAACTCTGCATATTCAACGATGGTAGAGGTTTCAAATTGTCTTTTCTGGACCAGCTTATTCAATTGTTCAAAGGCAACATTCATTTTCTTTTTACCTCCTCATTATTTTCTTTATCCAAACATATCTTTAGATCGATCAACATAATGACAATGCAGTAAATCAACTGCTTTCTCACTTGACGGTTTGCCAAGAAATTCCTTATATAACTTTTTAATCATCAAGTTTTCATGTGAAAATCGAACCTTATTTTGTTCATCATCTGAATACAATCCATTCGCTCGTTTCAATCGCACTTCATTAGTCACTCCATATGGTTGACCGCCACCACCAATGCAACCACCAGGGCAAGCCATGACTTCAATGAAATCAAAAGGAACTGGTTCACCGTTCTTTTTTGCATTCCGAACTTGATTTAACACAGTTGCCACATTTCCAAGACCATGAGCAACCGCAACCCGAATCTTTTTACCATCGATTTCCACCGTTGTTTGTTTAACACCATCAAGTCCACGAATCTGTTTAAAATCAATTTCATGCAGATTTTCTCCAGTTATATTATAATGGGCTGTTCGAAGCGCTGCTTCCATCACGCCACCAGTTGTTCCAAAGATAACACCCGCACCACTATATTGACCAAGCAAACTGTCTGCATCACTATCTGGCAAATGCTCAAAATCAATACCTGATTGTTTGATCATCCGAGCAAATTCACGGGTGGTAATCACCACATCAGTGTCTTGATACCCGGAGGAAAACATTTCTTCAGTTCGAGAAATCTCATATTTTTTAGAGGTACACGGCATAATTGAAATCACGTTCATCTTTTTTGGATCGATCTTTTGTTGATCTGCATAATACGTTTTTGCTAGAGAACTCAGCATTTGCTGCGGTGATTTACACGTGGAAAAATGAGGGATCATATCTGGATAAAACTTTTCCATATAATCAATCCAGGATGGACAACAAGTGGTAATCAATGGTAATGGCCGCGAACTTTGTTTGGTGAATCGGGAAACAAACTCTGCTGCCTCTTCAACAATCGTCACATCAGCTGAAAACGTGGTATCAAACACAGCATCAAAACCAAGCCTGCGAAGCGCCGTGTAAATCTTTTTTGTTAGATTGGTTCCGGGTTCATATCCAAATTCTTCACCGAGTGCTACACGCACCGCTGGAGCAATCTGAACCACACAATACGTCTTAGGATCATCTAATGCATTCCACACTTTTTGAGTATCATCAAATTCAAAGATAGCACCAGTTGGGCAATGGGCTGAACACTGACCGCATTTCACACAAGGTGATTCCATCAAACTGACATCCCCAGCAGGAGCAAACCTGGTGTCAAATCCCCTGCCTAAAAAAGAGAGTGCCCAGATATCTTGAACTTCTTGACACACTTCAATGCAACGTCCACATTTGATACATTTCTGAGGATCTAATACGATTGCTCCAGTTGAATCATCACGAGGGATGTCCGGGACGATATCATCAAATCGTTCCTCACGAATGCCAAACTCGGCAGCGAATCGTTGCAATTCACAATTATTATTCCTTCCACACTGCAAACATTCATCATGATGCCGGGAAATAATCAGTTCAATAACGGTTCGACGGACATCAACGATTTCAGAATCATGAGTGATAATCTCCATTCCTTCTTCGATTGGTGTGCAGCATGCTCGAAGCATTTTGTTCATTCCCTTTACTTTGACCACACAAATACCACAGGCAGCTGTTGCAGGTAAATCCGGATGGTAACACAATGTGGGAATCTCTACTTGTTGTTGTTTTGCTGCATCTAAAATAGTTGTTCCTTTCTCAACGGTTACTGGCCGTCCATTAATTGATGCATGAATCTCAGTCATTTTAGTCCCTCCTGATTGCATCGAATTTACAAGCATCATAACAACTGCCGCATTTCGTACATTTTTCTAAATCAATAAGATATCCCTTTTCCCGGTCACCAGAAATCGCATCAGCAGGACACACTCTTTGACACACGCCACATCGTCTACAGTTTTCCTGTATGATTTCATACGTCATCAATGACTTACATACTCCTGCTGGGCAGTGATGATGTTGAATATGATCAGTGTATTCATCTGGGAAATAATGCATGGTTGAAACCACAGGATTTGGTGCAGTTTGTCCTAATCCACACAAGGATGCACGGCTCATTGCTTTTGCAATTGAAGATAATTTATCTAAATCATCAATGCTCCCAGTTCCTTCCGTGATTTTTTCAAGAATGCGAAGCATTTGATATCCACCAAGTCGGCAAGGAGCACATTTCCCACAGGATTCATCCACGCAAAATTTCAAATAAAATTTCGCCAAATCAACCACACAATCTGTATCATCAATAACAATCATTCCACCTGATCCCATAATCGAACCAAGTTTTTGCAGTGTTCCATATTCAACAGGAGTATCCAAATATTGTTCTGGGATAACTCCGCCGGAAGGACCTCCGGTTTGAACTGCTTTAATGGTTCTGCCAGTTGGTAATCCTCCGCAAATATCAAAAACAATCTGCCTAAGAGTAGTGCCCATAGGTACTTCAACAAGACCGGAATTATGCACTTTCCCAGTTACCGCAAAAACTTTTGTTCCTGTTGAATCATCTGTTCCAATTTTTGCATAAGTTTCACCACCATGGGTTAAAATGTATGGAACATTTGCAAGGGTTTCAACGTTATTAATCACTGTTGGTTTGTCCCATAATCCTTTTACTGAGGGATATGGAGGTCTTGGTCGTGGGGTGCCTCGTTTTCCTTCTAAAGATGCAATAAGAGCAGTTTCTTCACCGCAGACAAATGCTCCAGCACCAAGACGAACTTCGACATCAAAAGAAAAATCCGAACCAAGAATGTTTTCTCCAAGATATCCTTGTTTTTTTGCTTCTTTAATTGCATGGTTCACTCGTTTAATGGCAAGGGGGTATTCTGCTCGAATATAAAAATATCCTTGAGACGCACCAACCGCATATCCCGCAATAATAATTCCTTCTAAAACGGCGTGAGGGTCACCTTCTAACAAACTTCGATCCATGTATGCTCCTGGATCACCTTCATCAGCATTACAAATCACATATTTTTGATCTGAATCTTGTTTCAATGCAAACGTCCACTTTCGCCATGTTGGAAATCCTCCACCACCTCGACCACGAAGTTTGCTTTCTTTTAGTTCATCAATAACCTGTTGTGAAGACCCATTCAATGCTTTTTCTAGTCCTATATATCCATCTCGTTCTTTGTATTCTTTAATGCTTTCTGGATCGATTCGTCCACAGTTCCTCAGCACGATTCGTTTTTGTTTTGCCTTTGGAATGAATTGTAAATCTTTGATGATCTTTCCTTGTTTTAAGGTTGCAGTAATGATTCGTTTGATGTCATCATCTGAAATTTGCGTGTAAACAATGTTTTGTGGAAGAATTCTTACGCTGTTTCCTTTTTTATACACTCCAAGGTCTAATGCACGAACTAATGAAACTGGTTTTTGGAGGTTACTTTGATTCAATGTATCCTTAAAGCGTTGGTAGAATTCATTGGTATCCTGCATTTTTTCTGAGGATGTATTACGGACAAGAACGATACTTTCATTCATAACACGTCCTCCTTGAAGTGAATGATGTGATCATGAATTAGTTGTTTATCTCGGAGGTGATTGTTCACGATTCTTTTTGCTATTTTTACGGTTACATTACCATAAATCACTGAGGGAGTTCCCTTAACGTTTACTTCTACAAGTGGTTCAAGTGAGCACATTCCAAGGCAACCAACTTTTTTAACGGAAACATCAAGGTTTCGTTTCTCAATTTCCTCTTTGATGCAATCATAGACTTCTTGAGCACCAGCTCCAAGGCCACAAGTGCTCATTCCAATTTTGACCCAATCCGAGGAATCATTGTTGTTCATTTCTTTTCCTCCTTAGTGTAAGAGCCTATGATATCGTGAAGATCATCTTTTTTCAGATTTCCATATACTTTATCATTGATGGTCATCACCGGGGCAAGACCACAACATCCAAGACAACGCACGGATTCAAGTTGAAATAATCCATCTTTGGTGGTTTCACCTTCTTCGATATTGAGTAATTCTTTGAGTTCATCGATAAGGTCTGGTGCACCTTTGAGATAGCAAGCCGTTCCCATGCACACACTAATCTTGTATTTTCCAGGTGGATTTAGTTTAAAATAATGGTAAAAGGTAATTACTTCGTAAATACGAGCCAGGGGAATATCAAGTAAATTTGCTAGTTTTATGGATACATCTTCAGGAATATAGCCATATTGATTCTGGATCTCATGAAGAATCATGATCAACGTTCCTTTCTTTCCCTTTCAGGTTTCAACCAATTTTTCCAATTCTTTTGTTTTTGTGGGCATTTTTTACCTCCTCCAAATGATCAATAGAGAAAGAACACTTCATGTGTTTTTCTTTGTTCTATCTCAACGTTCTGTTTCTTTGGATCGGACTGGTTCAGTCACCGGGATAAAGAACCATTTTATATAATTTTTGAAAAGACTGACGGCAAAAAACGACAATGTTGAAAAATAATCAAAAAATTTTAAAAGTATTAAACAATATACGAAAAATTATGGATGACATAGATAAGAAGATTTTAAACATATTACAAGAAAACGATAAAACCCAATATCAACGAATCGCCAAACAACTCGATCTTGGAGCAAGTACCGTACACTACCGAATCAAAAAACTCTTACAAAACGGAATCATCACTAATTTCTCAGCAATCATCGACCCAGAAAAAGTAGGATATTCCACTAGTGCAGTAATCGGATTAAACGTTGATCCATTAAAAATGCATGATATCGCACGACACCTCACTGAATATGATGAAGTACAACTCGTTACCACCTCATCTGGCGATCACGACATCATCATTAACATTCTTGCAAAGGACGGAAAGCATCTCTGGCGATTCATCAACGAACACATCAAACCAATTGACGGCGTTGAGAAAAAAATTCATGTCTCAACCTACTTAGATATATACAAGCGAACGAACATGATCAATTTGAAACCAGACGGATATTCATCTACTGATCAGGATCAACAATAAACCCCGAATCCATCATCGTCCTGGTTTCATCTCTTGCTTTTTTAATGATACTCATCGCATGATCATACAATTCATTTCGAGATAATTTCTTCCTTGCTATCCCCTGCTCAATTGCTTTCAACCCAACTGCTACTGCTTCACGAGGAAACACTTCCCATGAATCCATGGTTGGAACAATATGGGTTTTGGTAACTCCTTCATCTTCTGCAGTTTTTGCTAGTTCAGTAGCTGCAGCAATACACATCTCATCAGTAATGGTTTCAGCACGCACATCAAGTGTCCCACGGAAAATACCTGGAAAACCGAGTGAATTATTAATCTGATTTGGAAAATCAGACCGTCCCGTTGCAAAAATAGACACACCTGCTTCTTCAGCTTCCCATGGCCAAATCTCAGGAACAGGATTTGCAGTAGCAAACACAATAGGATCATCCGCCATACTTTCAACCCATTCTTTTTTAATAGTCCCCGGACCAGGTTTACTTGCCGCGATACAAATATCCGTACCAACAAATGCATCTTCAATGGGGCCAGTTCGTTCCTCACCATTCGAATTAACTGCCATTTCCCACTTCACTGGATTATACTCTCGTTCTTCAGCTAAATCATACCGGCTTTCATGAAGAATACCTTTACTATCAGTCATGATGATATTTTTCTGATTAACTCCTGCAGCAATCAACACTCGAGCAATAGCAATGTTGGCAGCTCCCGCACCAACCATACAAAACAATGCTTCATCTAGCGGTTTACCCACAAGTTTCAACGCATTCATCGCACCAGCCGTAACAATAGTAGCCGTGCCTTGTTGGTCATCATGCCACACAGGGATGTCCATCTCTTTACGCAATCGATCTAAAATCTCAAAACACTTCGGTTTTGCAATATCCTCAAGATTGATACCACCATAACTTGGTTTTAACCATTTCACTGCTTGAATGATCTCTTCAGGATCTTTTGTATCTAAACAAATAGGATGAGCATCAACACCACCAAGATATTTGAACAATAATGATTTACCTTCCATAACAGGAAGACCCGCCTCAGGACCAATGTCGCCAAGTCCAAGGACCCTTGTTCCATCACTGACAACCGCAACAGTATTCCATTTATTGGTGTAATCATATACTTTTAACGGATCCTTTTGAATGGCTTTACAGGGCTCAGCAACTCCCGGTGTATACCAAATACCAAAATCATTAAAATCTTTCACCCGACACTTTGGTAACACTTCAATCTTACCTTTATAAAATGGATGTAATCGCATTGCATCTTTGCCAGGTTTCTTCGCCTTCCTTAACAAATCTTTCTTCGAAAGTTTCTCCATAACAAACCCCACATAATTTAGCAAAAAGGGGTATACTATTTTTCATTTATATGATTTCGTCATCAAAACGAGTACAAGCACAATCATTAAGAACAAGTTAAATCTTGAACGAATGGGTGAAGTCAACTTATGATTTTAGCACAAGTAAGTATCTCTCCATTAGGAGCCGGAACAAGTGTGAGCAACTATGTTCGTAAAGTGATTAAAACACTTGAAAAAGAACCAGTGACCTGTTACACGAATGCCATGGCAACCGTCATTGAAGCAGAATCAACTGATCAAATCTTTACTGCAGTGAAACATGCCCATGATGCACTAATTAATGAATCAGGTGTAAACCGGATAATTACTGAACTAAAAATTGATCATCGAACCGATAAAGACGCAACAGCTACAGCAAAGATTGACGCGGCAACAAAAGATTGAATCTTATCCTAATTTTTGTTCAAAACAATTATATGTATAATCCTTATTCCACAATTCACGGGAGTGTAATATTATGGCTCTAGATGACATAGTTGAAATTGTTTTTCATGGGCGAGGCGGACAAGGATCTGTAACCGCTGCAAATCTACTTGTCGCTGCCGCGTTAAAAGATGGAAACAAAGGACTGCAGGCATTTCCTGTATTCGGCGCTGAACGACGAGGAGCACCTGTTCGAGCCTTTGCACGAATCTCAGAACGGGAGATTCATTTGCGAAGTGAGATTTACGAACCTGATATTGTCATTGTTCAAGAAGAAAGTATCATGGACCTCGTTAACGTGCTCAAAGGAATGAAGAAAGATGGAAAAATCCTGATTAATACTCAAAAATCACCCGATGAGTTTGATTTCAAGGAAACAAAAAATGTTGCAACTGTGGATGCAACTGGTATTGCAATCAAACATGACATTGTCGTAGGGGGAATACCAGTGGTAAATACTCCAATCCTAGGGGCAGTGCCCAAAGTTTTGGATAATGTTACTCTTCCATCAATCCAGCAAGCAATCCGTGAAAAATGGAAAGGAGAAAGTGGTGAGAAAAACGTAAAAGCAACAGCTGATGCATATGACATTGTGGAGGTGAGCTTTTGAAGAAAAGTAAGAAATATGATGTGGTATCCAGTATTTCTTATCCAAAGGAAGGCGCAATGGGAAAAACAGGTAGTTGGCGAGTGTTTAGACCCGAGATAAATCTGAAAAAATGTGTGAAATGTTTACGTTGTTGGATCTTTTGTCCTGAAGGAGCCATTAAACGAAAGAAAGATGATTCCGTTGAAATTAATTATGATTACTGTAAAGGATGTGGCATATGTGCAAATCAATGTCCCACTAAAGCTATTAAAATGGACCGGGAGGGTAAAAAGAAATGAGCGAAATCATGATTGATACTGGTAACTATATCGCAGCAAAAGCAGCGATCATGGCTAAACCAGATGTGGTTGCAGCCTATCCAATCACCCCACAAACAACACTTGTGGAAGGGATTGCAAATTACGTAGCAACTGGTGAGTTCAAAGGCGATTACATTTGTGTTGAAAGTGAACATTCAGCAATGTCAGCTTGTATTGGAGCTAGTGAAGCAGGATCCCGAACGTTTACGGCCACTTCATCACATGGCCTGTTGTTAATGCATGAAATGCTTCATTGGGCTGCATTAGCACGGCTTCCAATTGTGATGTGTAATATTAACCGAGTGATTGGACCAGGTTGGAATATTTGGACTGATGAAAACGATGCCATCTCACAGCGAGATACTGGATGGATTCAGTTCTTTGCAAGTAGTAATCAAGAAATTTATGATACGCTTATTCAAGCATTTAAACTCGCGGAACGATCTGACGTACTGTTGCCAATAATGATTAGTCATAATGCGTTTATTTTATCGCATACCTCAATGCCAGCTGAGATTCCAACACAAAAAGAAATCGATGATTTCCTTCCAGCATATAAACCAACATGGAAACTTGATGTTGATAATCCAACAACACAAGGAAACATCATTGGAACAGAGGATTATGAAAAGATACGAAAGGCGATGCAAGATGCACAGATGAATGCGAAAAAATTAATTCCAGATATTGCAAAAGAATGGGAAAAACAATTTGGAAGAACACATGGCGAACTATTTGAATATTACCAATGTGAAGATGCAGAATATATCTTGATTTCCATGGGTGCGATTGGTGCTGAAAGTAAAGAAGCAATCAATAATCTTCGAAAGGAAGGACTAAAGATTGGTCTTGCTCGTTTACGAGTTCTCCGACCATTTCCAACTGAAGAAATCATTAAACTAAGTAAACAAGCAGAATTAATCGTTATCGATCGGAATATTTCAGTTGGATCTAGTGGCGCCGTGTTTAATGAGATTAAATCTGCATTATATGGTGAATCCGATGCAAAAGTAACTGGTTTTATCGCAGGTCTTGGCGGAAAAGATGTTCCGTATGGAGATATCGAAAAGATGTGCAAGAAAGCAATCAAGGGAAAAGCAAAAGAGCAAATATGGTATGGTTTTGAGGAGGAGGCATAACTATGGCGTTGAAAGATTTACCTGTTGAAGAACATGTTCTCCAAGGAAATGCATCTTGTCCTGGTTGTCCTGCAACACTTGGACTTCGAATCGTGTTAAAAGCACTTGGTAAGAAAACGGTGATGGTTGTTCCTGCGTGTTGTACTGCAGTTATTGAAAGTTTGTATCCTTATACTTCGTTTGATATTCCTGTTATGAACATTGCGTTTGAAGCAGCTGCAGCTGGAGCAAGTGGTGTTGAATCTGCACTTAGAAAACAAGGTAAAGACGATGTGAACGTGCTTGCTTGGGCTGGTGATGGGGGTACCTATGATATTGGTCTTCAAGCATTATCTGGTGCCATTGAGCGAGGAACCAATTTCATTTATGTTTGCTATAATAACCAGATCTATTCAAATACTGGTATTCAGCGAAGTGGTGCAACTCCAATGTCAGCATGGACGACCACAACGGTTGCTGGTAAAACCGAGTTTCACAAGGAAATGGGTGAAATCATTCAAGCACATCATCCACCATATGCTGCACAAGCATCCATTAGTGAACCAGAGGATCTATACAAAAAAGTGATGAAAGCAAAAAAGATCAAAGGACCAAAATACATTGAAATCCTTGCACCATGCCCACCGGGATGGAGGTTTAGTATGGATAAAACTGTTGATATGGGAAAACTTGCGATTGAAACTGGTGCTTGGACCTTATGGGAATATGAGAATGATGAACTCGTTTTTAACGGCAAAAGCAAGTTACTCCTTGAAGAAAAGATTAAACGAAAACCCATTGAGGAATGGTTGAAATATCAAGGCAGGTTCAAACATTTATTTGTGCCAAAACGAAACGAAGAACAATTGAAGCGGATTCAGGCCCATAATGATGCGCAGTGGAAACGATACCGAAAAAAATATTTATAATTTAAAGAAATAATGCAAGTTGATACTATGGAGTGTGAGAAAAAATTGGAGGCGGTAACACATGATTTTAAAGGACATGGTCAAACAAAGCCTCCCCCTGCTCATGCTTTGTGGTATCGGCGGTATCTTCACCGGTAGCATTCTTGGCTCAATGGTAGATATCTTTCATCGTATTCCAGGGTTACTTGTGGTCATTCCAGGTATTATTGCGTTACGAGGAAATATTAGTACTGCTTTTGGATCACGGCTTGGATCAGCATATCATCTCGGGTTGATTAATGCTGAGAATATGTGGAATGATGCATTAAAACAAAATGTACTTGGATCATTAGTGTTAAGTGTCCTTGTTTCTGCAGCAATTGGCCTCGTTGCTTATATAACAACACTAGTGTTTTTTCAACAACAAGTCAATCTTTTCTTTTTACTTGGAACGGTGCTTATCGCAGGTGTGGTATCTGGACTTTTGTTAACTTCATTTACCATTGGCATCATTTACCTAGTGTTTAAACGAGGGTATGATCCAGACAATATCACTGGTCCAGCATTAGCAACCGTTGGTGACATCACTACAATGCTTTGTATCTTTGCTAGTGCCATACTTATGGAGGCGATATTGTAATGTATCACTGGAAAAAAATCGTACTCAATGGTCTTCCCTTATTGTTCATTTGTTTACTTGTTGAAGTTCTCGTCGGACAAATCTTGTTGTTAAAAGAAGAGGTGTTACTTTCATATCTACCTATCTTTTTAATTTCCATACCGGTGATCAATGGTGTTGGAGGAAACATCGGAAGTATTCTTGGAGCCCATCTTGCTTCTGGATTGCATGTGGGATCAGTGCAGTTGAGCATCAAGGATTCCATCATGCATGAAACAGTGATTACTGCGATGATCATGGGAACGGTTACCTATGCTTTCTTATCGATAGGTATTTATTTGATAGGAGTATTTAATGGATTAACGATGAATGTTACGTTGTTCTCATTTGTTAGCACGTTTCTTCTCACTGGTATCCTCCTGGTAGGATTGCTGTCAGTGGTCAGTGTGGTCACTGCATTTATTTCATTTAAAAAAGGAATTGATCCTGATGATGTAGTGGCTCCCGTAGTAACGACTATTGGGGACAGTTTTGGTATTTTGATTTTATTTTTGTTTATTGGAGTTTGAATGGGAATGGAAAAAGAAAAACATCGACATAGAATTCTAGGGAAAATACAGCGTACTCCTTTGTGGAAAAAAGAAGAATTTAGCGAGATCGAATATGAACCAACACCAGTTAAAGATCTGCTTACGGAAATGAAGGATATTTCTGAGTTAATCATTGATCTCGCATATTCTGCGGTGTTACTGCATAATCAGGATATCGCCGAAGAAGTCAGATATTTAGAAGTTCGTATGGATAAATTGAATTATGATATCCGGATCATGGCTATGATGGCTGCACGAAGTAAAGAGGATGCTGAACAATTAGCAGGTATCCTTCAAATCGCACAAGCCGCTGAAAAAATCTCAAACACTGCAGGTGACATTATTTTACTGATGAAAGAAAATACAGAACCCATACTCCCCCGGATTCTTGCAAAAGCTGATGAACGGATCTACCGATTGAAAATGACTGAAAAATCTCCAGGGTGTAATCAAACGATTGGATCCTTAAACATTGAATCTGAAACTGGCATGCGTATTATTGCTATTCGACGGGATGATTACTGGATTTATAATCCACAATCTGATAGTTCTCTAGTTGCTGAGGATATTGTGATTGCACGTGGATCAGATGAGGGATTTAAACAATTAAATGATTTTTTCCTTGGAAAACGGGAGGATATCGAATGAGTAATGCTTCAGCTGAAGAAGTCGTTCTTGAAATCAAGGATAAATCAGAGTTAATGGTGGATTTAGCTTATTCCTCACTATTGTATAATAACAAGACCATTGCTGAGGAAGTCTATGATCTAGAAAACTTGATTGATGAACTCTATGAAAAATTACAACGAGACACATTAGAAGCCGTTGCAAAACAAGAATTACCTCCAAACAGTGCATTGACCATAATCAAACTTGCTAAAGCTGGAGAGGAAATAGCTGATGCAGCACAAGAAATCGCTGATGTGCAACTTCGAGATGTGGAATTACATCCGATTATCACCATGAGTTTGAAGGAATCTGATGAAGTACTCACTCGTGTGTTTATAAAAAATGAATCCGTGTTCTGTGGCAAAACACTTGGTGAATTAAAACTTGGTAGTGAAACCGGGATGACCATAATTGCTATGCGACATCAGAATCGTTGGTTGTACGGACCAAATAAAAACACTCGTATTGATCCTGAAGATATTCTTTTTGCTAAAGGACCAGAAGATGCAGAGAAACATTTGCAGGAGTTAGCAGAAGGAAAAACTCAGGAAATCTAATTATTTTTCAGATGAATTAAGAATTCTAGCTCCCTGGTTGTCTACTTTTGTTTCGATACTTGTTGCAGAATCTGGAAGACAGGAGGTAATGCGCTGCAAGTTTCCGGTAGCAAAGAAGGAATGTCCTAGCATGCACATACTTGCGTGATCAGTTTCATTTATTTTTTGTAAAACGTTTAATAATTCATTTGTTGCAAGACCCGTTTTTTTGGTGAATAAAAACGAGTAATCAAAAATAGTAGTAACCGTTGGATTACACAAAACCTTATCTGTGCACTCCTTACCAATCATACTAATTCGGTCAACTTGTTCTTTATTAGTTAACACATCATGAGTAGAAATACTTCCGGGAAATAATCCTAAGAGTAATGGATGATCATCTGTAATCTTATGAATCCTTCCATAAGGCGAAATACCTGGTGTTTCCCGAATTTCAAATCCACCTATCGCTGAAGATGCAACATCTCCAAGTCCCGTATGATAGGTGACTTCTGCATGATGAGCTGCTTGAATAGCAGAAGATCTAGGCTTTCTAAGCAAATGAGCCAGTGCTATCACAGTGCTTAAGGTACTTGCCGCACTCATCCCAAATCCTTGACCAACCGGTAAATCCAATTCAACATCAACAGTAATATGAATGGGTCTATCTTCTAAAATACGCTGAATCGCGTTTTGCGTAACAGCAAATCGTCCCTTTTTTTTGTTAACTCTTATCTCAATGTGTTGTATATTATCATCAAGTATCTGAACGGTGCTAGTTGCACCATGTGAAATACAAACCCCGGCTCCTCGAGATCCCGTTTTATCCATATTTTCATCAATTATAGGTTGAAAAAAACCAGAGATATGTCCCGGAGCAAAAGCAGTTGCTTTCTTCATGACATCACTGTAGAAAGATAAGAAATGACCTTACTTGTGACTTCTTCTTTTGAACCTACAAATGAAGGCATCTTTTCAGTTTGATCTACAATCCAAATGGATTGTGTTGAAGACCCAAGACTTTCAATGGTATTAGCAACAACCGCATCAAGAGAAAACTTGGATTGAAGGTTTTTTGCTTTCTTAATTGCTTGTTCTTTGGTTTCAGCTAATTTAAATCCAATGATTGTTGATGAAGGTGCATGTTTTCGTATCAACGGAAGCATCTTTTCAGCAGCATGTGCTTGGATCGTAATCGTTTTTGTCGAAGAATCGATCTTTCCACTTTGTTTGTCAGGTATAAAATCAGCAAGCGCAGCACACACAATGATAAGATCAAAAGAATCGAGGTTTGTTTGAGTGATCAATGCTTTCAGATCATTTAAATTGGTAAACCTTGTTTGGTCAATAAATGTTGGAACGGAAGTGTTGCTCTGTCCATACCAAATAGAAACATCGGCTCCATTGAAAAACGCATTTTTAGCAAGTAACACTGCAGTTTTCCCTGAGCTTTTGTTGGTAAGACAACGAACATCATCAATTGCTTCTTCAGTAGATCCACCGATAATCAATACTTTCTTTCCAGGTAATTGATTCGGACCGATGCGTTTGATCACCCGGGCAACAATCTCTTGATTTGATGCTAGTTTTGCTTTGTTATCTTTAAAAAATGGATCAATAAATTCAATTCCTTGTTCTTTTAATTTAATTACATTTTTTTGAACGATATCATGATCATACATGGAGAGATGCATCGCGGGAACAATGATAATCGGTCGTTTTGATCCAATAGCTGTAGTTGCAAACGTGGTAACTGCGGTATCATCAATACCAAGTGCTATTTTTGAAATAGTATTAGCTGTGGATGGAGCAATTAACAACAGATCAACTGCGTCTTTTACACGTCCACAAAAACTCACATGTTCAGTATCACCAGTTAATTCAACGATTGGTTTTTTCCCTGTTGCAAACCATAATGAATCAGGATGGATGATACGAGTAGCTGCAGGTGTCATCACTGGGATAACCGTTGCACCATGCCGAATCAGTTCTCGAGCTAATCGAATGGTTTCAACAGCCGCAATGCTACCAGTTACTGCAAGCACAATCCGTTTATCTTTAAAAAAATCACTTTTTATTCCACGGATCTCTTCAGATGGATGCATACCTGACTACCATACGGTCATGTATTAAATCTTTTTTTATCGAACAACCAATACACTGGTTCCTGCATAGCGAACCACTTTATCGGTAACGCTTCCAAGCAAGAATCTACCTTCTTTTCCGTATCCTTTGTACCCAAGCACAATCATATCTACACCATGTTTTTTTGCTGAAAGAAGAATTTCATCGGCTGGATCGCCAGATTCCACAGCGACAGAGACTTTTCCAACAGATTGTTCATATTCTTTGGCTATTTCTCCGACTGATTCCATAGCTCGTTCTTTAAAACTTCCAGATTGAACGATTGAACTCATATCAATGGTTGGCAGTAACATTTTTGTAAAT
Source organism: uncultured Thermoplasmatales archaeon (assembly GCA_964414035.1). Taxonomy (GTDB): domain Archaea; phylum Thermoplasmatota; class E2; order DHVEG-1; family DHVEG-1; genus EX4572-165. The sequence continues at coordinate 21,394 of CAYPUK010000069.1, forward strand.
GAGGATTGCGTTAGCTCTGCTGGAATAACCGTTAATAACACTAATTCATCATCGGGTAACGATGATTGAATAGCGACATCAATTGCTTTTTTTGAGGCATCTGACCCATCATAGGCAACAAGTAGTTTTTTCATAGATATCTACACACTTGAATTCATCTACTGTTCTAAAAGATTTCGTCAAAAACAAAAAAAATTGAGAAAAAATGTTTTACAAAATTATTTTTGGTTGCAGATATAATTTAAGAAATCAGATAAGGGCATGCCATCATCCCACCGCATGATGTAATTTCCGTTTGAACTTTGAGAAAGCGGTGGTAAGCGTTGATGAACAATACGAAGTCTTCCTTGTAATTTTGAATGATCTAATGTAAATATTCTCCAGGAATCACCACGATATCGTTTCAACCGATATGCATACACGGGAAGCGTTGCTGTTTTTTCACATAATTCTTTCATGGATTCAGCTTGTTGTTGTAATTTTCCGGACATACTGCTGAAATGGAGTGTTGGCGAGCTACTTGTCTTAATTTCAATTAAAAATGAGACATCTCCTCTCACCGCTACGAGATCAATTCCAAGTGATCCAGCTGCTCGAACTACGGCAAATGGTTGATCAGTCACTCTAAAATAATTCTCCCGTTCCAACACCGAACAGGATTTGGTGATTTTTTGTAACATATCCTCATCTGCTTCTAAAATTCCACGGAATTCTCGTTCGTATTGGCTCCCATTCATCCTGCAACAGAAAAAAACAATAAGGCGAAAGGTTTTAATGGTTCCGATAAATAGTCACCGGTCAAAAACGTTGTATAATTGAGTCGGAAGGAAATCAGAAATGGCGAAAGGAAACGTAATCGTGCGGGAGGTTATGAAAACTAATCCAGTGATTGTCTCCCCAGATATTACCGTGCAAGAAGCAGCCGCATTAATGAAATCTCATAAAGTGGATTCTTGCTTCATTGGTTCAGAAAAACCACTTGGTATTGCCACTGAACGTGATATCGTTCGAAAAGTCGTTGCAGAAAATCTTAATCCAAGTGACGTTTTGATCAGTGCCATTATGACTACTCCTATTGTGGTAATTGATCCTTTTGCATCATTGCAGAATGCAATGGAGATGATGGGGAAGTGTCATGTCCGCCGGTTACCAGTCATCGAACATGATCGACTCATTGGTGTGATCACCCAAAAAGATATTTTAAAGATTACACCAACCTTAAAAGAAATATCACATGAATGGTATACAATAAGTAAACGTGATGAATCATATTTTAAGAAACAGGTTTTTTCAGGGATTTGTGAAGATTGTGGCACGTTATCTACTCAGTTGCGAAATGTGGATGGACGATTACTCTGTGAAGACTGTATTGATGCATTAAAATATGAATAAAAAAGAGAAGTGAGGGTTTTAACAATGAAAGTAAGAGATGTAATGACAACTGAAATCATTAGTGCTGACAAAGATGTGGATTTAAAATACGTCATGAAATTAATGAAGAAAAACGATGTAACCAAAATACCAATTCTTGAAGAAAAAGAATTAGTTGGTGTTGTTACTGATACGGCTATTGCTGTGAAACTTGGTGCGATTCGAAGTAGAGGGGTTCCTGCGGCTCGGCTTCATGCATCATCAGTGATGGAGAAAGAAATTGATATTGTTAGTCCTGATGATGAAGTGGCAACTATTTTATCTAAGGTTGGAGAACCTGGTCCAACTATTCTTCACGTTGTTGAAAATGATGATCTTGTTGGCGTGGTCACAAAAGCTGATTTATTGCCATTAGTTGATAGTTCCCAAGCAGTGGGTGAAATTATGCATCCGCAGATTCATTCCGTTTCCCCAGATGACCGGGTGATTCATGCTCGTCGGCGAATGATCGATGAGGATGTTGCCAGGTTACCAGTGATTAACAATGGTATGTTGATTGGGATGATTTCAGATATTGATATTGCGTTTTCGCTAGCGAAAATCAAAAAATTATTTCCACTTGGTAAACAGAAACATCAACTTGATGAATTACTGGTTAATGATGTGATGAAAACACCAGTGATTGCAGCTGAATCAGATAAAACAGTGAAAGAAATTGCTGAGATGATGCTTGAACATCAGATTGGATCTGTTCCAATTACTGAAAATAAAAAGATTGCAGGGATTGTGAGTCGAACTGATCTGTTGAGAACGATTAAGCTTAAAGAAGAATCATAAGTTGATTCTTTTTTTCTATTTTTTCATTTCTTTTGATGTAATGCAAATTTTTATTATTTATTATCTTGTTGCCTAGTTTGATGTCGTATAAAATCCCTTCTGATGAACAGGTACTTGCTGCATTACGAAGGGTTATAGTTAAAGCACGAATCGTTCAGTCTCAACGGGTACTTCATGAATTGGTGAGTGCAGAATTACAGCGGAAGAATAACCAATATAGCGTGACTCAAAAACGATTACGACTTTTAGCATTGAATCAACCATTCGTGAAAGTTGAAATACATTCACGAGAAGGAAATCCAAAAAAAACATTGCATCGATGCCCAGTTTGTCATCATCAGTTAAAACGAGTGAGGAATTTAACGATCTGGGGTGGAATGGTTACTATTGAACTGCGGTGTCCGCATTGCGGGTATTGGACGGGGAAGAAAAAGCGGATTCCTACGCGGTATGTGTTTCATTATGTGGAAAATAAAAAAAGATAGTTCATTTTTTGTTTATCAGGTAATATTTATATAAGTTTATAACTATATATTAATTGTATGCATGGGGTTCATCGAATAGTTGTTCTTATCATGGTTGTATCT
>CAYPUK010000070.1:0-3895 GCA_964414035.1 uncultured Thermoplasmatales archaeon
GTAAGTGTTTGTTGGCTGCATCCCGGTTCTACATCCATAAACATGTATGCATTAATCATTTTTTCTTCCCATTTTCAACTGTTGTATAATTGCCCCTGACCGGCAAACCGTATAAAAAGCTTATGCAAACAAAAGATTGAGCACTATACATCTCTATATAGACTCCTAAATAGTGTTTTTCTCTTCCACAAGGTTAAAAAATAGTTTCTTCCTATAAACAATTGGAGATTACAAGCATATATGAAAAAACATGTTTTTATCTTTGGTGCTGGAGCATCAAAAGATGAAGGACTTCCTATTCAAGAAGAATTACTGTATAGTTATTTTACAAATCAGCAAACAGACCAGTTCAGACCAATAATTGCTAAATACTTCAATGATTTTTTTCATATAGATATCAACAACGTAAAAAAAGATCACATTCCAACCTTTGAAGAAGCACTAGGGATTATTGAAGCAGCAATTGATAATGAACAAAGTTTTGGACCAATGTATTCACAACGGTATTTACGGCAATTACGAACCGCGTTAATCATGGCCATGGGAATTGCAATTGAACATTGTTCTCGAAATGCAAACAATACCCATGAGCGATTAATGCAAGCATTATTCTCAGATTCAACATTTAACCAGGATGAATACGGATTTATTAGTTTCAATTATGATCTAATATTAGATAAAGCATTAATGAACATTCTTGAAAAGGATATCTATGTGGATTATGGTATCACCTTTGCTAATGAAACCATTTTTCATCCTCCCTTTGAACACTGGGAGACACCAGGTGAACAACGAATTCGTTTTTTAAAACCACATGGATCATTTAATTGGATGCATTGTCCAACGTGTAACAGTATGTATATTACGGGTGTAAAAGAAAGTAGGATTTTTTCAACAGGATATCTTCACACCGTTGAACATTGTTTAAAGGATCAAACTGAATTATCTTACGTGATGCATCCGCCGTCACTTTATTTTAAAACCCATCGAAATATTTACTTACAACTAGTTTGGAAACATACTTATGACTTACTTGCTGAAGCTGACTGTGTTTATTTTATTGGGTATGCATTGAAAGATGCAGATGTTTGGATGAAGTATATTTTAAAGAAAAGTCAAGTGCAGAAACCAAAAAAGTTTCTTGTGGTAAATCCACAACCGGCTAGTCAATTACACAAAAAATTCGAACGATTACTCGGAGAAGTCACGTATCTTAATAACGATTTTTCTTCATTTGTTGATAATATTGATGAATATGTATAACCATTTTTTAAAAGTCTGTTTTTCATCAAAAGGATATAGATTTCTAGTAAACTTTTTATTCTCATTCAGATGACTATAAGATACTAAGTTTTGATTTAGGGTATCCATTATTACTAGCAATTTTTCTTAGAACGAGGAATGGTGAAATAAAACGTACTACCTTTACCAATTCCCGGGCTTTCTGCCCAAATACGACCACCATGTTTTTCAACGATTCGCTTACAAATAGGAAGACCTAATCCACTTGAATCCATAGCATGTCGACTTTCATCAGCTTTATAAAACTCATCAAACACCTTTTCAACTTGAGCCTCATCCATACCCATTCCAGTATCCTTAACTGAAATAAGCACACTATCATCATCTTCTAATGGTTCTGCTGAAATGGTAATTGATCCTTTCTCATCTTGAGTGTATTTAATACTATTTGATACAAGATTGTTTAATACTTCATCTAACTTGATCTTATCCGCAATTAGACAAATATCATTAGTGATCTCAGTATGAACTGAAATATTGTTTTCTTTTAATGCTACACTGTTTGTATCAATAACTGCATCTACTTCATCTGCAAGATTTACTTGAGTATATTCTAATTTGTGAGTTGGTGAATTTAATCGAGCTAGTTCCAATGTTGAATGCACCAGTTTCTTCATATATTCCGTACTTCTCAAGACGACATGCAATGCATCCTTTGATTTTGGATCTTTGATGTCCTCTTCTAAGAATGGAAGAATGCTTAATATTGGAGCCAGTGGTGTTTTGAGATCATGACTTAATTGGTGAATGAAATCATCTTTTTGCCGCAATAATTTTTTTACTTCACTTGTTCGTTCTTCAACCTTTGATTCTAACTCCTTATTCAACGTAGTAACTTGTTCTTTGTAAACATTTAATTCTCTATTCATCATTTTCAAGTATTCTTCATTAGATCGAAGTTTTTCATTTGACGCCATCAATTCTTCGTTCATGGCTACTAATTCCTGATTCATCGCATCAAGTTCTTCCTTTTTTCTGCGAAGCTTCACCTCTGCTTTTTTTCGTTCAGAAAGATCACGGAACACTACCATATCAGCTGGTTTATCCTTGTATAATATTTTTGCTGCATTTACCTCAAAAGGAAGGATTTGTTTATCTTTAGTCAGGATTTCTACTTCATAGGGACCAACGTTTTTCCCAAGCATTCGTTCTGCTAATTTTTTAATAAGGATAAGCTTTGATCTATCAGTAACAATCTTTGTTTTAAAGAAATTCTTTCCTAGTAATTCCGTTTTTTGAAAACCAGTAATTTCATGAACACGATCAGTTACTTCCAAAAATTTTCCTTTTTTATCAACGATGACAACAGGATCGACAATCATGTTAAATAACGTCTCAAAATGTTTTTTATGCATATCGAGATCTGCTTCTTTTTTCTCTCTTTTTGAAATTTCTTCCCTTAATTTTTTGTTGGTTTTAGTCAATTCTTTGGATTTTGACAATAGGACTTGGTGAAGTTCCTTATTTGAATCAGATAATAAGCGTTCGATTTTTTTATTTGGTAAGAGATTTTTTAAAACAATTAAAATTGATTGGTCACCATCAACATTAATTTTTTTCACGTCAACTTCAAATGGAATCTTTTTTCCATTCTTATCTAAGCATTGAATCTCAAATGAATTGTTTTCCTTTTCTTTTCGAATTTTTGAAAAAAAATTTTCAATCATTTTTTGTTGTTCATTTAAGAACAAATTCACCGAGAACAAATTTTTATTACGAATTTCATTAAAATCTACGTTTAAAAAATTTAGAATAGATTCATTTGCCATTAAAATTTTAAGATTGTTATCAGTTAAAATGACAGGATTCTTAATATAATTTAATAAAAAGAACTGGTTTTCTAAAATACTGTTTACTGTTTCTTCATTTGATTCCTGGCATATTGAAAGACATTCCTTGTTGTCGTTATATGGATTATTTGATTTAAGATGCGGTTGTTCACTATCCATTTTGTATTTACTCCATCCATTCTCCAATGATTGTTATCTACTCAACATATTCTTGAAAAAATACTATTTAAACTGTTAATGTAAAAAAACCAAAATGAAAAATTTCAATTTACTGGAATAAATAAACAAATAAAAAAAGAAAAAATAGGGAATTATTTTTAATTTAGAAAAAGGCTTTGAGCGTGTCTTCAATGATTTGATCTTTTAATCCTGAGATTTTTTGGGGATTATCTAAGATTTGATCAATTCGATGTTTTAATTCTTGAGGATCAAACGGTTTTTCCATAAAAGCCTGGCCTAATGTTTTGCCTAAGGATTTACTACAACTATCTGTTTTTGCAGTAAGAAAAACCACGGGTATTTTTTTCCATTCACTATGCTTTCGAAGTTCTTGATACACTCTCCATCCATTCATCTCAGGCATCATGATGTCTAATAAAATGAGATCTGGATGTAGATTGTTATTTAACAATTCAAAACATTTTTCTCCACTTTCCGCACTAATAACTTGAAACTCAGAATCGATTTTTTCCAATGAAAACTTTGCGCCAAACGCGATTTCAGGGCTATCGTCAACAATCATTATTTTCTTAGGCATCTCATCTTCACCAATCCAAAGAAGCAAATCTAGTTTTTTCTTAATT
>CAYPUK010000071.1:0-11299 GCA_964414035.1 uncultured Thermoplasmatales archaeon
CCCGACGGGAGCACTCATTGTTCTTCCTGTTAATTGAATCGACAGAGGTGCATTTTTAGTGTTTATCGATTTTCAAGCATTTTTTGAAATTTTAAGTAATTCAACCGTGTTAATATCTCCACCTGTTAATTGCTTATACTCCTGAGGTGAAACGTTTTCCAGGGTTTTAAATAATTTAAGACTGTTTAAAAAACTCATATCAATCTGTCAAGTTTGTAAATAACAAGGATATCCCACGAATCAATATCAACCATATCTTTCCCCGCCTCTCTTTCTAGAGGTTGATCACAAACCTGGCAATACTCTGAAATGATAACAATGCCTTGATACTTAATTTATGATTAATCCAAGGAATGGAAACCGTTCCAAAATAAAATTGAGCAAACAAACAATTGGATTAAATTGATAGGTCATAGGCATTGTTACTTCTAATGGGTCTGACCATGCACTCTCTTGGTTATGACTATCTTTTACTTTTGCTTTAATTACATGATTTCCCTTTGAACTCCACTGATGTTTAAATAGTATAGATTTGCCTGAATCATAAGGTCCATTCCAGTCTGCTGGCATGCCATCATCCCAATCAACATAATAATACAAATCATCGCCGTCAAAATCTGAAGATTTTAAAGTATAATTATACTCAATACCAACCTTACCAATAGAAGGTCCATTTATCGTTGGTTTGTATGGGGGCACATTTTCAATATTTTCTCCATATGTTTTGAAACAAAAATCTCTATCACTCTCTAATTTTACCCAACCGCTATCACTATGGTACCAAGCTTCACCAGCGGTATAAGGGTTATTCATTCCAAAACTCCATCTATAGCAATTTGCAATATCATGCCCATTTACTTCATAACTTGCAATTATATAACGGGCTTCTCCTGGAGGAACCTTAACATCGTCAAAATCAAACTCCACCCATTCAAATTGTCCATGCTCATAAAATATTTGATCTGCACAAATAGATGCAACGCTAAGGTCCTCTCCGTCCAATGAATCTCTTATTCTCACTTTTATTTCAATATTTTCTGGAGGAGAATTTTGCCTAAATAATTTTAATTGAACACGTGTAAGCAAACCCATCGAAGGGGAAAAAGATTGAGCACACCAAAAACGCTCACCAAAATATCGTTGACCATCATCAATACTTTGCTCTTGATCAAGACTATCTTCTGGAATGAATACAATTTTTTCTCCGAGTATTTGTTCATAGCCATCAATCTGATAAGCAGATGTGCTACTGCCACAAAAAATGAATAAAACAATGACAAAAATCAGTATACTCTTCCTATGTCTATACATTAATATCCCCCATTTACATATCATTAAATTTAATAATTAAGGAATGAAAATCCAAAAATTTTTCTAATAAGTCATAAAAAATCTGTTCAATATTTTTAGGAGTAGATAGTGAAACAGTAATAATATCAAAATCACTTTCATTTTCACTATTCTTAATAATAACTTCACCTGAAAAAGAACTTTCCTCAATATTTGGGACATTGACAGAAACCTCAATTGTCACAGAGTCGTCTTCTGGAGTTAATCCAGTTCCATGTTCCGGTTCAAATGACCAAGAACCCCAACTGGGATATGATTCAATTTCCCAATTTAACAATGAACCACTGTCCCCAATATTCTCAATGGTAATTACTCCGTCAACAATGCTTGCTGGTTTTATATCAGTCCAACTAAGTGTTCCAGAGGCATGTAAATCAGGATGAGCAATTTCTATCCATCCATTCATTTCAACAAATGGATACTTATCTTCATTTCCACCAGTAATATAATATGAATCATCCCAAATGCCGTCATGATTAGCATCCTTTACGTCTGGATAAAAATACTCAAAATCATGCCAATAATTTCCCTCATTGATATCTGCAGCATACCAAAAATTATCACAAGATCCTCCTTGACACTTCTCGACAGGCTTATTCACATTATCTACAAAATTATTATGATAAACGCTATTAATACTGGCCCCAAAATCCATAACAATGCCAATTCCATTATCATGAATAAAATTACTTTTAATACAATTTACTTCAGCAATATATAATTGTATTCCACACCATTTGCTCTCAAAAATTTCATTTTCTTCTATTAGATTACCATTTGACTCAAGAACCATTACTCCACAATAATTATTAATAAATCTATTATCAACAAGAATGCAATCATCTGCATTAATCCTTACACCCGCATTTGGTGGAAACCCAATATTTTCATCAGGAGCATTCATAAAAGTAAATCCAGAAATGGTGACATCCTTATGTGTTATAATAAAACCAGTTGTGTCACAATTAACCTTTGTAAATTTTTTATTTTCTCCAATTAGATTTATCGCTTTATTAATATTGTATGTTCCACTATATATTCCATTAAAAACAAAAATAGTATCACCATTATTTGCATCACTTATTGCATCCTTTATATTGCTATAATTCCCCGGACCATTTCCACCAACATATAATGTGTTATCACCAGGTATTGAAAACTGAAAAGTATTGATTACATTAGCCGTTGAATCTAATAAAAATACACTTGATACAGACCCTGCCCCAATAAACAAAATTATAATGCACAAAATTATTATTTTCTTTATTATATTCATGCTTTTTCCTCCACTCAAATATTCCTGTTTCCCTCAAAACAGGTGAGGTAAATATCATATAGCCATCATATATAATTTTCCCCAATTTAAATCTAGGAACTGGAATGCTTAATAATATATAAAACGAAATCATGTATCTCCCTTCGAAAAGATAAGTATCCGTTCATTAATTCAAGCAGTTTCTTGGAGGAAAATGTTCACTTTTTCATAGATTGTATACCATTAATAAAAACGAATGGTAAGGGTAAGCCCCTTGATTTTTGAGATTAAAGCCCGTCAGAATGGCTTAAAATCAAAAATCAGGTGATTGAGCATAATGCATCAGATTAACGAACCCTTAAATTAGAGGCAGGATATTGCAAGCAATATCATTCAGCATGAGTAAAAACGAATTTCAAGGATCATCAATGATTTCTACCAACTGAAAATGATAATCCTTTTGTTCTAGATTGGTGAAATTATAATAGAGCGTATGTGTACACATACAATGTGCAAACATTGGAGTACGTTTGACATTGTAATAAAGAACCAAAGTATCATTCATGATGTCATAACTTCCACCCGCCATACATTCAGCACAATTGATAGTAACATGAGCTAAAATATCTAGAGAAGAATTATCAATCCAAATTGTTTTATTAATTTCATCTTTCCAATTTATTGTATATGAACCTGTTTCATTATCGTACTCGATTATGCTATCGCATTTTTCAAATGAGAAATCCAATTTTGGTCCTACAACACCATTTATACAACCACTAAACCCAACCGTTTGGTTACTAATACAGCGGATCATATTAAATTTTTAGCCTGAAAAAAAGACATATACGGATCTTAAAAAATTCTATAAAATCCACATGCTTAGTCATTCATACAACTGGTAACAGTATACAAATTATAATCCCATCAATCCTTATTTAGTAAAGATTTATCAAATTCAGATAGATAAGGATATTTGAAAACATGAGAATAAAAAATGCACAAGGAATCACAATTGATGAAGACATTGTTACACTGACAAAAGATGGCTATGCACCATATATCGACATAGATAACACAAATGCAGATATCATAATTCTCTCCTATCAACCAGGATTCGGTAAAACCTATACCGCAATCGAATACATGAAAAAGAAAGGAAATGAAAACACCTTTTACTTTACCAACAGACATGATACAATAGATGAACGGATAAAAGATTGGAGCAACAAGAATAAACCACTTCCCACTCATTGGAAAGGATTTGAAAAGAGTTGTAAGATAAAAAATAAAAAGAAATACTACAACTTAGGAGTACCAACAGGAGAATTATGTAAGAGATGCTCAAGTAAATCATGCACATATAAAAACCAATTTAATACAAAGGATAGAGTATTCAGCCCAGTAGAATACCTAAAAATCTTAAATGATAAAAAATTCAATAAGACACTTAATCATCTAAAAACAATATTTATTGATGAACAAGTAAGTAAAGTGGTAACATCCTATATTGATGTCAAATATGTAGCAGATGTATTTTCAAAAATACTAACAAAAAATGCCCAGTACACAAAAACTTACATCAATGAAATATCAAAAAAGAATTTCGGATACTTTGGATCAAAAGAAATAGATAAAATCCGCAAACGATATTACAAAACGATTACTGAATCATATAACAAACAAGATATACAAACATTAAAAGATATCAAAAAATTCAAACCATCAGAATTCCAGACATTCATCGAATGGTGGAATATATACAAAAACAAATTTCCAAAGAGAGAATCCTTTGGAATACCATATTACTACTATGCCTTTGATGCATTGAACACAAATCAATCATTGAAAATTGTTATCCTTGATGCATCCTTTAATAAAAAATTATTCACATATTTTTTATATTCATACAATGGAGAAAAAGGATTTAACAGAAACATCAACGTAAAAATATTTTCAACAAATGAATCAAACAAAAATACAGAGGTATACAGGATTAAACCCAATGCCTGGCATCCTAAGGCGAGTTTTACAAAAAAACAATACTTAGAATATACCAGAGCATGGTTACCAAAGCATATCCAAAGAATAAAAACAATCTTTGGCGAGGATAATGTTGGAATCATAACATTTAAAGAACTGGGAGAAAAAAGTAGTCTACTTGGTTACAATGTAGAATACTATGGTAATCTGCGAAGTAAAAACTCCTTTGAAGATAAACAAGTCCTTGTGATATTAGGTCATTTTTTCCCACCAATAATACAACTAGATAAAAATGGAAACCCTAAGGAAGATGGGATAGTAAAAATGATAGATGAATGGTTTCTTCGCGAATCTATTACATTTAGTATATTAGAACTACAAGATTATTTTCTAAAGAATTATCCAAGCCATCCTGAACGTGGAAAAAGACTTATTAAACGATATCTGGGTGTATCACATCCAAGGCGATATATAGATGAACCAGGAAAAACAACATACAATCCTAATGATCCAATAAAATTACCACCCGTGGAAACTATTCAGGAATACTTTGATGATGAAATCTATCAAGCAGTCCACAGAAACAGAGGATTACAAAACGATAGAATCATCTTTTTATATTGTTGGATACCACCAAGATTATCAAAACGAGTTCGTAATAACCCTAATGCATATCAGAAAATCTTTTCTGAATCTTTGTACAAACTATGGGATGAATTTGAAGTATCAGAAATTGAAGAAAAAGATGAAGATAAATTATTCAAGAATCTATTGAAAAATTATGGAGAACTTAGTCTGATAAAAGATATTCTAGAAGATATGAAAAAAGGCATGTCGAATAAAGATATTGCAAAAAAATACAAAATATGGAAAGGTCCTGGTGGTGGTCTTGGAACTCAACATGTGAAAGAAATAAGAGAAAAATATGATGATCTATTAGTGTTGGTTCAAAAGGCAAAGAGACGAGATATCTAAAGAGATAACACCGGATTTATTAGAAAATATGGCTTACTATAAGTATATTATAGTAAAAGCAGAATAGAAGATGCCTAATAATATTGATATGTATCATTTATATAATTTTTATAAATAAATTAATGAATATTTGATTGTTATATCATTAAATTGTTCATATTTTACAAATATTGTCCAGGTTAACAAATTATGCATTTCTTTATATACTAAAGGCCCTTTTTGGACAAAAAAATCAACAAATTATCTATCCCGTATCAAGTCCAAAATGACTTAATGTTACTAACACTAAAAAATCATCAATATCAATAAGTTGTGTATATACATTGACGGTAACACGTCAAATATTTTTAAAAAGAAAAAAAAGAAAGAGGGAGAGAAAACTCTTTAGTTTTCCCCAAACAGGTTGAACACACGCACCTGCTGTGATGTCGTTGTTGGATTACCTGCTGCATCATAAACGGTTACTGAGAGTGTATGCATACCTCGGAGTTTCAAGTTCATGTACCATTCAAAGTTAGCTTCCGTATCCGTGAACATCAGGTCATCATCAACAAAGAACTCAACACGACTGATATCACTTGATCCACTAACTTGCACTTCGATCGGTCCGAGAATAAACGTGTTACCCAATGGAAGTAACCGACTATTATAAAACCAGAAACCATTGCTTGGTTTATCAACCGTGACCTCAGGAGCCGTATTATCCGCCGTAATCACCGCCGATTTACTCAAATCCAACACACTCACCGACACCGTTATGGTCCCATCTGATGGATGACACACCACGTTTTCAAGAGTCCAAGTAGCTGTAAACCCATCAAAACTATCCGCAGATGTCTGACTACCACGACCGAAACCAGACAAATCCGCCGTGATATCACTAACGGTAAGATCACCACTGCCAGTAATACCAGCACTCACCACTACCGTGTCACCATCTTTCACATAGTGACTACTGTCAATACTCGTGTCTTCAACAAACACATCAGAAAGCATCACACCACTATTACCATTACCAACATTCACATGAATACTATGATGACCCATTTTCCCAAACGGATCAATAGCCTCAGCAAGCAAAATATACTCACCATCAGCAAAACCAGACGTATCCCACTCAAACGAACCATGCTCCGCATCCACATTATTACTCAATTCACCATTAATCTGCCGCCACGAATCAGAACCAGCATTAACCGGTTTATAATACAACAATATTGTAAGACCATCACCACAACAACAATCATCATCAATCGCAAACCACTCAACCGAAACCACACCATTCACAGATGCATCATTCTCAGGCGAATACAATTGAATCACAGGAATATCATCCTCATCACCACCAGGACGAACCGTCACCGTTAACGTCACCGTATCAGTACCACCAAGCGCTGTCGTCACCGTCAACGTAATCGTATACGTCCCAGATGTACTATACGTATGCGTCGGATTCACACCACTACCAGACGTTCCATCACCAAAATCCCACTCATAACTCACAATACTATCCAAACCACAACCACATAACAAACTACTACCAGAACCATCAAACGAATACTGCACACCCTCATACAACGTATCAGAACCACTAATATCAGCCGTTACCTGACCAACCCAAGGATCAAAATCAACATTTAATCCAACAGCATCACCCGTACCGGCGCCCTGACCTGAAGGTCCAGATACATCACCCCACCAATTACATTGGGCAATGAACGTATCAGTATTCGCATTATTTTCTGCACCCACACTGTTACCAGTTATGTTGTTACAATATGCAATTGCAACAGATGCACTACCAACGCTATCAAACACAAGACCTTTTCCATTATTCAGAATATCATTATCGTATGCTTCTACACCACTTCCATCGATGTTATAGAATTTTATGCCAACTATATTATTAGATAACGTATTGCCATAGATTTCAGTGTTGCTGACATCTAAAAGGACGTCAGGCCACGCGCCACCAATGGAAATCGCATCACCCGCATTATCAATAAGATTTCCCCGAATAACATTATCTGTACCTCCTCCATACACTTGAATTCCAACACCTCCAACGGGAACTGTATCTGTAATTGTATTATATTCGATAGTGTTTCCACTGCTTGCCCAATTGTATACACCATCAGAAGGAGCATCGATGATATTGTTTTTAATCACAACACCAGTTGGTGTGGGCTCATCTGGATCGGGGACAATACCACTCCATTGATCAAGATTCCATGGGATAAATCCAGCATAAGTAGTAGAAATACTACCAATGAGTATGCCAATCCCTCGGTTATATTGAGATGGCCATTGAGCATTAATAATCTTAAACCCATCAATGGTTACACTATCATTCCAGATCATAAATCCATTCTTGAGTAATCCAGGATCATTGGTTTCTGACCCGGCATAATTGATTGAGTTTCCATATTCATTTTCATATGAGGAATAATCAACAACATTTGCATCAATAATCGTAGACGCGGCTCCATCTTTTGATTCAATAGTTAATTCTTTGTAAACAAGTAGGTTTCCAGGATGAGTACCCGCAAACACTTCAATGCTCTCACCATCATCAGTAGTATCCGCATCGATTGCTTTTTGAATGGAACAGAAATAGATATCATCTTCTACATTCCGACAGACGGCACCACCAACACAATCACCAGCTGGATACACATCATCAAGCCACGGACAAAATGTAACAAGTGATGTTACGCTGCATCCAGTTCCAGGACCACTACCGCCTGGGCCGGAAGCATCACCATACCAATTACAGGTAGCATCTATAATATTACTTGAATCAGTATACTGGTTCTCAATACCAATAATACAATCAATGAAATTATTGTAATTCACTTGATTTCCCACGGGTCCGATTAACCCAGGTTGACCCCATGAATAACTTTGGTAAATTCCTCTGTAAAAACCAGTTATTGTATTTCGAACAATGATTGTATCGCTAGCTCCTGCCAATAACCTTATACCTCTACTTGTTCCTGCACCACTATTTAGAGCAGTTATATCATTATCTGTAATAAGTGCACCATAAATTCCACCACCATCACCATCTACCTCCAATTGAATTCCTTTTCCATAATCACCAACATTATACACGTTGTTATTTGAAATTTCGATGTTTGTATAGCTTCCACCTTTGTATGCATTATAGCTCCACCCAAATGGCGCAATAAACATTATACCAGATGATTCATTGGCATCAATATCATTATGATGAACAAATTGTTTTGTCGTTACATCCTTGGATCCATCTGGATCTCCTGGATTTTCATAGGTCATAAAACCAATTGCTGGACCAGCTTGTGGGGTACTTACGATTTCATTATAGCAAACTTCCGTTGGGCCTTGCCATCTTTCCAAGAAAAAGCTGTGAAAATCACAGTTTTCAACATTGTTATCTCTGAAGACAACATTTGATAATCCATTGGATCCATAAAGACCATAATCAGTTCCAGTTCCACCACCATTACCAATAATCGTGTTATTTTTGATTATAATATTAACATTTGAACTCCCGCCAGATAATACCATTTGATAATCTAAAGCGTTTTTAACAGTGAAGCCTTCAAATAATATGTCGCCTGCTGCATTTGGAATTCTAACCATCCAACCAACACTAAGACCATCTCCATCAATAATTGTTGTAGATGCTTCTTCTCCGATAATTGAAACTGCTTTATTTATGGTTACTTGTTCATTGTAAGTACCAGCTGAAACTTCAATAGTATGTCCATCAAGGGTCTCATCATCATCTATTGCTGCTTGAATAGTGGAAAAACCTTCTGTTGTATCTATGTTAACAACGGGATAAGCTAAAGAACCTACCTCACAGGCAAAGTTATCGAAATACACTCCATCGCCTTCAGGTCCACCACCGTTTGGTAAGCGGAAGATGACACTATTGACTCCTGCATATTCAGGTTGTGGTGGTCCCGCTATTTTATAATATCCTTCCCAGCTTGTTAACTCATAAATGGTTCCATCAAGGGTGATGGTGACAATGTCATTGTCTATTCCTTCATAAAAGCACATTTCAACTGAGAGTGAATGCCAATCAGTTCTAGAAAGACCTGTCGCTAAAGTGGTAAATCGAAATCCACCACCATAATAATCATAATAGCCAACAGAAAAACCATCGGTGCTATCATCCGTGAATATAAGTAGGGCTTGACGAGATGCAGTCCCTGCCTCAATTGCAGTGGTATGAACTTCTAAACCAGCCTGCATAGTAGAGACTGCTGCTTTGAAATCATAGGAGAATGAAAATTTACCGTATGTTGCTCCAGTTGCGGTTTCTCCTGCTAGATCTGTTTGTGGAGTTGCTGGATGGGTGGTATCATAGTTGCCCGTAGTCGCAGAATCAGGATTTGAAGTTCGAAATACTTTACCATGTGCTCCTCCAGTATCTACGATATCCGCATCGTAATCTTCTTGTCCACCAAGACCCGTGATACCATCGCCACGCCATTCATAGGTGGTGCTAGGATCATCAATTAATGGTAGTCCGTTTACTTGAGGAGTTCTATGCCCAAGAGCGAAATCTTCAAAATCAGTGCTGTAACTAGTAAAAGCTGCTACTTGTGTAACACCGAATGCTAGTATGGTCATTAGTAAGATTGCAAAAATTGGAATCATCAGCCTCCCTGCCTTAAATTTTTTTTCTTTTTTCATAAACTTCTTTTGCCTCCTTATTTAATTTTACCTTTACTTTCTTAGATTCGAATAAGCTAAAAAGAACAATATTAATTTGCCTCCGATTGCTCTTTAAGCCTCCTTTATTGTCATTGATTATATGATAGCGTTATATGAATCCATTTATTGATATATAAGGTTTAGGATAATTTTATACCAATTATCAATCCTATTTTTAACCAAAAATATACCTATCAACATTTTTTAACATGATTTTTTATAAAAAATAAACCACCTCATCAAAACCAAAAAACAGCACATAGATCAACAATGAAAAAAAACCCTGTGTCTATTTACAGTACCCACCATAATAACGATCTCCATAACTACCAAAATCTTCCCACACATATTGAAAAATGTTACATTATAGGTACATACTATTATGCCACCCACATAATCATATTTCTAATTATCATACTACTATGTATAATCCTTATATTTAAACCTGCCAACAATACTATGGGATAATATATGATAAAAACCCCATTATGTATCTACTACTGCCACCAATTAATATAGACACAAGAATTATATAGACTTGTGAATATATACTATGTACAGGATATCTGGAGGGAACGGCTAAACGAATAACATCCAAAAAATACTGCTGAGTTGTTTTATCTTGTCATTACTGTTAATAACTCCACATATCTCAGCACTTGAATACACATCTGTAAAACAGGAGATATCTTCGAAAGTGGAATCATTTGAAATGTTTGAAAAACAGATTTCATCCATTTCGCAAGAAAGCATATTTCAACTCTTACGGATTTTATTTAAAGTACTTAGCAAAATCCTTTTACTAATTTTTATTCCTACCTGCCTTTATTGGTTTTCGGTTATCTCATTTACAATATTGGCTAATCCATTATTTGAAGAAGAGTTATCCATAATAGGAACTGTAATTTTATTTCTAATTGCTTTTTTCCCACTTTCCGCACATCTTTAAATAATTCATCCCAGTTTTGTATTTTCGGGATGGATGGATGTACCAGAGTAAAAACCTAGATCATCTAGGAATCGTTG
>CAYPUK010000072.1:0-2160 GCA_964414035.1 uncultured Thermoplasmatales archaeon
GTTGAACTCATTAAAAAAATAGATATGAAGGAGATCTGAATGGGAACAAGTAATTCTTCAGAATTTCTTGCAATCACCATTAAAAATTGGCCTAATGACCAAACTGATGTAGATAACAACCACAAACTTACAATAATGTTTAGAGATTGACTATAATCGCCATTATTCTTATAAATGACATATAAGCCCAGGATAGCTAAAATTATGAAACCTGCTAATCCAGTTATCTCAAACATCTATGGCCTTGTTCTCCTTACACCATGCCCTCATAGTTTAAATACAATCTTTCAAAATTGCATATCTTGTGTTATGAAACAAATATTAAAAATGATTAAAAAACTTTCTAATTTTATCACAAAATACTTCGAAATTCCATGCGTATACGGAAAAAGAGACAAAATCTACTATTTCTTCAATTTTTTGAATTATTAAACTATGTATTTCTGAATTTGATTTATTTCATTTTTCTCATGACAAAGAACTCATAGCTAAAATATTCAGAATATGCTCTAAAACCATCAATTTCTTTTTGCATGGAATCAAGTACAGATAATGCTTCCTTGTTACCATCATATTTTTCTTTTAATATTTTTACTCTTTTTTCCATTGGATCATAATAACTATCAGTCCATGAAGAAGCAGGAAGAGTGAAATGCGTAATTAACTCAAAATCAGTGCTTTTAATGAGATCGATATTTCCTTGAATATCTGTGATATCGGGATATTCCTTCCAAAAATCAACAACCTGCTCTGGTGGATCTGGTTTTAAATAAACGGCTTCAGTTACCGCAAGATATCCTCCGGGTTTTAATAATCGATAACATTCCATCAAACCTTTTTTAAAACCAAGGAAATATAATGCACCTTCAGACCAAATCACATCAAATGTTTCTTCTTCAAAATCCATCTCATGCATAGACTGCAGTTTTGGAATGATATTTTTTTGAACATTCTCAATTTTTGCAGCATACATTAATTTATCTAAAAAAGGCTGATAATTATCAAGGGCAATAACCATGCCTCTGGATAATTTTGCAACTTCAATTGTTTGCATGCCTGGCCCACAGCCAATATCTAAAATCAAGGGTTTGACGGGTAATTCATTCAAATAAGAATAAGCCTTTCGAGTTGAATCATTATCACCTGGTCCACCCCTTGGAAGACCCCTGAATAGTTCATAGAAATACTCCATATTTTCCATAGTGTCCTCTTTTTTATGTTCACAATCATCCTTTTATCGATAAAGCAAGGTTTCTAATCTCAGACTGAGTGCTTTTTCCTCCGGTAATAGACTAATCCAAGAATCAGTGCAATACATAAAATGATACCTTCAAATCCGGGTGTTTCATCCGCAACAGTAGTTGAATCATCTCCTTGGGTTTGATCATTGGGTTCATCATCTGTATCATTTTGTTCTTTACCAGTTGAAAATGATCCTGATGCTAAAGTTGTCGCCCAATTATCTGGAGTAACCGCCATTTTTTCATTTGCATCCATTGAAAAACTTCCTTTTGACTCAGGAATATAATCGACTTGTGGATCATTCTCAAGTGATTCCGTGCTTTTCGTGGTCACTGAAAAAGTAAATGGAGAATCAAATGTTTCGACAACGAAATCATCATGGTCTTCAGAAACATAAAGTTCTATTTCTGCTCCTTCATCGTTCTGGTCACTTGTAAAACTATACACTCTTCCTACAAATGGCGAGTTATAAAATTCTTTTGCAATGGTTATGGTGTAATCTAAAGGATCACTTGCTCGTAGTTTTGTTACGTCACCTCGTTTGAATCGTACTGAATGATCGGTGACTTCATCAAATGTTGAACTTGGTGTGAAGATTATCTCATCCTTGGTGCCTTTTGTGCTTGTTACATTCTCAAAAGTATACAATGAGGTATTATGCCAAAGCATCAATGAATAAACCCCAGCATCGTCTTCTGACCCAACAGTGCTATTTGAATGAATAGTAAGCGTAACATTACTTGGTAACATGAACATATCAACTGTTTCAACACTACCATCAGATTCATGAATTGGTGCTGAATAAGGTATCTCAGCAATAAGTTCGCCATTCACATATCCTGTTTTTCTACCAGAAGTATCTTCAGCATAAAATGATGCGTCTCCAGACCCATACATCAATGTTTGCATTGGATCAGG
>CAYPUK010000073.1:0-26398 GCA_964414035.1 uncultured Thermoplasmatales archaeon
CACCGAGAAAATGTATGCATTTTCTCCTGTTAAACCTACCGGTTTTCTCCGAGTAATTACACTAAATTTTTGGAATTAATTCTCGGACAGGCTCCTATACTAAATAAAAATTTATAGAAATATTTATTAAAAGATAACGTCCTTACTTTTTTTGGATGGATGATTATGGGATGCCGAAAAAAAGTATTTTTGATGGGAAGAAAAGGGACTAGAGGATGGATGAGGTAAAATGTTTGAAGAAAATAACCAGAAGAAAAAAGAGAAAGAACATAAGGATTCATCTGATGAAATGATTGATTCTTTTTTTGGATCACATAACATTGATAAGAAAAAGGGAGATCAAAATCATAATTTTGAAGAAACCGAACAGTTGATAGATAAAATAATAGGGGAAGATTCAACTCCATCAGACAATCGTAATTCAATTGATAATGAAAGTAATTTTTCTGAAAAAGAGAATTTACCATCAAATGAACAAGAGTTTTCTGAAGATAATGATTCATTTGAAGAAAAAAATCAAAATGCCAATCGTCATCCAAAAGAAGAAATTTTTGAAATTGATAAGCCAACAAAACAAAATCTTACAGAAAATAACCATTCATCAACACCTAATGATTTACTTGAAAAAAAAGAGGGAAACACTTTTTTTAAAGGAAAAAGGGATGAATCAAAAGGAAAAGATAAGGATGGAAAAATTAAATTCTCCTTAAATATTCCAAAATTCAATATTAAATTTGGCAAGAGGGAAACGAAGAAGGATAAAAATCCTATTGAAAAAACAAAAAATAATAATCAAAAACAATTAGACTATTCTGAAAATAACATTCCTAATAAAATGGAAAAATCATCTCAATCAACGGGTAGGATTCATGGTTTAAATAAATTACAGAAGCAACAGGATCAATCTGAACAAAAGGAAAAGGATGAGACAAAACAAAAACAATCAGTCACACAACCACAAAAAGAAAAGAGATCTTTGTTTAAATCAAAAGATAAGTCATTTCATTTTTTTAAGAGTAAACCTGAGAATAAATCAAAAGAATCTGTGGAAAAACAACTTGACACAGATCAAACCAATGAAGATACAGTGGTGGACGAAGAGGTAATCGAACTGTTGAAAATAACTGATGATCTTCTTGGAAAATTACCTGATGAAGTTATTGAAGAATTTTCTCAATCAGAGGATTTCTCATTGTATGAAAAGGTTATGAAAAAGTACGAAATCGTAAAGTGATGAATGAATGGGACTTCTTGAACAAGCACAATTAAAAAAACAAAATACTCCTAAGACCATTGAGTCTGAAAAGGAACCATTCATTGAATCCCAACAAAATCTTATTCACCAAGATATGCCCACAGGTTCTGGACTTCTTGCTAAAACGAAACGAAAAAAACAAAAACCAACCCTTTCGAAAAAAAATAAAGATTTTGCAAAAAATACAACGGTTCTTGAAGAAAAAAAGGGGTTTGGATGGAAAGGACTTGGAATTCGAAGAATTATAAAAAATAAAGAAACTGGAGAATGCTTCTATCAGGTCATCGAACCAGAATTATCTCCGTTTGAAAACGAATTAAAAAAAGAAATAACGCATTTATTCAAAATGCTCGCTGATATTGATGTCACCGGAACTGAAACGAAAGAACGAAAGAACTATTTGGAAAAAACGCTTGAACAAATCATAACTGATAACGACATCAAATTTTATCCTACGAAAAAAAAGAAGGAAACAACTGAAGAAAAAAAACCAAAAACATTCAAGGAACTCTTCCAATTCAAAAAACCGAAAGACAAACAAGATAAAACTAAGGACGACCGTCGATTTTTAATTTCTATTGATTCATTAAAAGAGACGGTTCAAAAAACATTTAATAAAGAATTGAAACAGGAAGAAAAAGAACGTTTAGAACGAATCGCTAAAGAATCAAAAGATAAAATTTTTTATCATTTATTCAGAGAATTTCTTGGTTACAGTCGCATTGATATTGTGATGAAGGATGAAGGAATTGAAGATATTAGTTGTGATGGTCCAGATACTCCAATTTTTATTTATCATAAAAAATATGATGAGATTACCAGCAATATTTATTTTGATAGTGCATCTGAACTAGATTCATTTGTCATACGACTTGCTCAAATCTGTGGTAAACAAATCTCTATTTTTTCACCAATCGTAGATGGTAAACTACCTGACGGATCAAGACTTCAATCAACCCTTGCAAAAACGGTAACCAGAGGAAGTACATTTACCATTCGTCGATTCAGAGAAAATCCATTAACACCAGTGGATCTTATCAATTTTAAATCATTCTCCCTTGATATGGCAGCATATTTTTGGTTAGCCATCGAAAACGGAGCATCAGTATTATTCTGTGGAGGAACCGCATCAGGTAAAACGACGGCATTAAACGCACTCTCCCTGTTCATTCCACCAGCTCATAAGATTATTACTATTGAGGACACTCGTGAAATAAGTCTTCCTCACCAAAATTGGATTGCAGGAACCACTCGTCAAGGTTTTTCATCATCTGAAGATACGAAAACAGGCAAAGACATCGACATGTTTGATCTAATCCGAGCTGCATTAAGACAGCGTCCTAAAGTCGTGATGGTCGGTGAAGTCCGAGGAAAAGAAGCCTACAGTTTATTTCAAGCGATGGCAACGGGACATACATCATATTCAACCGTGCATGCAAGTACGATTCATACTTTAATACAGCGATTAGAAAATCCACCGATTTCACTGCCCCGTGCCTTGCTTACCTCGTTAGACATCATCGTTTTTCAGAATGCTATTGATATTGGTAAAAAAACAGTGAGACGGATGACCAGTGTCACTGAGGTCATTAAACTTGATCCGGATACTAATCAACTTATCTTTATGGAACCATTTTCCTGGGTTTCAAAAACAGATGATCGATTTGAACGAACGGGTGGAAGTAAAATCATGAATACCATTCGTTTGCAAAATAATTGGAGTGAGGAACAATTTGATGAGGAATTGGAACGAAGAAAAACAGTGTTACGGTGGATGATTAAAGAAAACTTACGTGATTACCGTGATGTTGGGCGTATTGTTGCTGAATATGAACGTCATCCAGATAAAATTGTAGATAAAGCTAAAGAGGAACTAGAAGAATGAAATCAACCACGTATAGTCGATTTTGCAGACGGTTGTTTTCGGATCTGTTCACTCGAATGAATATTAGTGAAACCAGTAAGAACAGACTGCTTGAAAAAGCAGATATCAGCATGGTTTACAAAGAATATTATTCAATGGTACTGATGAATTTACTCTTAGGTTTTATCGCTTCATTTATCTCAACACTTCTTTTTTATCTTATTCTCCCTCATCCTATCACGGCCTTATTACTCCTGATTATCTCTTCTATCGTTCCTGTAGGTATCGGACTTTATTATTTGTTTTTGCCTACATCAAAAGCAAAGATGCGTGGGAAAAATATAGATCGATATCTACCCTATGCTACCAATTTTATTAACACTATGTCTGTAGCTGGAATCTCTCCTTCTGAAATCTTTGAGACATTGTCAACCGTAAAACTGTATGGTGATATTCAAAAAGAAGCAAAAAAGATTACCATGGAAATCTCAATGATGGGAGTGGATACCATTACTGCTTTACAGCATGCAATTCATATTTCACCATCAGATAAATTCAAAGAATTTTTACAAGGAATTCTTGGTGTGATTCAATCCGGAAGTGAATTAGGACCATATTTCAATCGTTGTGTTGAAAAATATATGGAGGAAGATCTAGTAGCAAGAAAACGAAACTTGGAATCTCTTGCGGTTATGGCTGAAGCATTTGTGGTAACAGTCATTGCTTTTCCCTTATTTTTAGTAATTATTCTATCCATCATGGGAATGACTAGTGGCGGAATCTCATTTGAATTTATGTTTATTTTAGCATTTTTAATTCTTCCAATGGCTTATGCTGGATTTTATGTTATGATGAAATCAGGTATGGGTGAATCAATATGAAGAAATTCTGGGAATCTAAAGCATATGATTTGAAAAAAGTATATGGTTCAGATCTTCCCATGCAAATCATCCTGGTAGTTTCCTCAGCTGTAACCATCGTTTTATTTCTTTTAGGATTTTTTGCTTTTATTGGCCAAATCGATCTGTCTTTCCTTGGTCTTGCTGGTTTTGATTTACTTGTTTTTGCAGTGCTTTCCGCTATCGGACCTATTGGATTTTATAGTTATTTGAAAACCAAGAAAAAAATGGATATTCAGAATCAACTACCAGATTTTTTACGAGAAATAAGTGGTTCCACTGCATCGGGTATGACCGTCTTTGATGCTATTAATTCTGCTGCTGAAGCTGATCATGGTAAATTAACTCCTGAAATTAAACGAATGGCAGCACAATTATCATGGGGGATTAGTGTTCATGATGCATTGAATAATTTTGCGAAACGAATTAATACAGATGCAGTAAAACGGATGACCATTACTATTAACAAAGCACTTGAGATCGGTGGGAATACCGCTTCAGTTTTTGAAGCAGCAGCAAAAGAAATCGATCAGGCAAAACGAGTTGAAATGCAAAGAAAAGCAGAAATGTCTATGTATAGTATTGTGATTTTCATTAGTTTCTTTGTTTTTCTTGCCGTCATTCTTATCATTGATAAAACGATTTTTACTGCTATCTTTGATTTACAGGATCAAATGGCTGGTCAATCAATTGGTAATATGCAAATAGCGCAAATCGACAGTGAATTATTAAAATACACCTTTTTTTCTTTTGTATTAGTACAAAGTATAGGTGGTGGCCTGTTAGGTGGGTTTATGATGGATGGGAAATTATCCTCTGGAGTGAGATTCGGTTTTATCTTAGTATTAGTATCATTCTTTGTATTCAAGTTCATGTTCTAATCAAATTTTTTAATTTTATTTTTTCATTTTGTTAAAATGACAGGAATCTTTTAAATATTTCAAGCACACCAAATAGTATTGTGTGTGATGGAGAGATGAAAATACATCATTGTACTTTAAGCAATAATCATGCTATTTCTGAGATAGTTGGAAGTGTGATTCTTCTTTTAATCGCAGTTCTCTCCTTTAGTGCAATTTATTTGTATGTATTTCCTCTTCCCGGTTACAGTGCAGAATCTAATGTTGATATTCAAGGATCTGTATCTGGACAAATTCCTGAATTAATACATGTCGGTGGTGAAACGTTACAGGAATATCAAATTTTTGTAGATGAATCAGTATATAAGGACAAAGAATCACCGGATGGAATTAGATATAACTGGAAGATGGGTGAAAAAAGGCCATTAGATGAAAAGGAATTAAAAAAATATGATAAACGAGTCGATGTTATGGTGATTTCAAAGACAGAAGACGGAGGATCCCAAATTGTTTTTGAAGGCGAATTTGATAACCCCTTTTATAACGAACCACCAACTCAAGATACTCCCTCGTTTAATTCTACACTGGGAAACAATACAACGGGAGAAGATTTAATATGTTATAAAAATGGTCAAGATTCTGATCCTGAAGGGGAATCAGTAACTTATATTTATGCATGGTTTAAAAATAATGTTTCCTTTGCTTCTCTCTATCTGCCATGTAACACAGATTCATCAGTTTTTACTAAAGATTACACATCATCTAAAAACAATGGCATGGTAGAAAATGCTAATTGGACAAAAAATGGACAGGTAGGAGGAGGGTATTCATTTGATGGAGATGGATCGATAACTTGTGATATTCCAGAACAATTCAACAATATTTCTAACGAAGAGTTTTCAATAACAACTTGGATACAAAGTAGTAATATTAATGAAGATTACAACTGTGTTCTTGAAGCATATGCAGATAATCAGAATTATGTTCAAATTTTTCAATATAATAGGAGTATATATGCAGATGTTTGTTCTGAAAATGGCACATCTATTTTAAAATCAAACGTTTTGAATAGCAGTGAATGGTATCATATCGGAATAACATGGAATGGTACATCTCTTAAACTTTACGTCAATGGATCAGAATTCCACAACCCCACAGGTGAATCATTCTTTTCATCGGGAAATGAACGATTAAGTATTGGTCAAAAAACGGATGGTACTTTTGGTTGGAATGGATCCATCGATGAAATTTATGTTTATGATATTGCGGTGAGTGAAGACCATATCTATCAACAGTATCTTTGTACTCAAGAAGGTTCATCTAATGTCTCCGTAATTGTTTCAGAAGAAACAACAAGTGGTGAAACATGGTATTGTGATGTAACCCCAAATGATGGTCACCAGGATGGGGAAACAAAACGAGAAGACAGTATTGTTATAATCGAATAATAAAATGGATGAGGTGGAAAAAAATGAATAAAATAAAAACTAGAAGAAAAAAAGGCATAATCATTGGATTAATCATCGTGTTTTCATTTATCGCTCTGGTTTTGCCTTCATGTTCAATTTCAGCTGAATCTTCATTCAGCGATTCATTAGCTGAATCTATTTTATCTGATCCTTCTATTCTATTAAGTTCATCATATAGTGATACTGATAGTTCCGGAAATCGTCAGGCAGATATTCTTTCATCCATGGGCGTTATGAATGCAACAAATGGTGATTCATTTGTATTATTAAGTACTGGAATTGCAGGAGCATACCCCATGACTAGCAACGCTGAAAATCCTGGTACAGAGCGTGGTGAATGGTTTCGGGGTGGTCAGTACCCTCGTGATAACTGGCCATATATTTATGATCGTGCAACGTTAACAATGGATGTATTAGTCCCAGAAGATATGAATTATGTTTATTATGACACTCAGTTCTTTAGTACTGAATATCCTGACTATGTTGGCTCATATTACAATGATGAGTTCACCGTCACAGTAGATTCTCCATCAAAAGGAATAAGTACTTATGTCGTTGATGTGAACAGTGGGCATTTTGTATTAGATGCACATTCATTATCTGGAACAGGTTTTGATCTCTTCGCTACAGATGGCAATCCTGATGGATATGATGAAGTAGATCAAGTTGATACCACGCCACGAGTAGATGCTTCTGATGCAGGTGCAACAGCATTACATACCGCAGGAGGTCATCCTGTTTCTCCAGGCGAAAGAGTTACTATAACTTTTGAGATTAAAGATGAATGGGATAATCAATTTGATAGTACTGCATTCATTGATAATCTTATGTTTGCTCAATATGCACGACCAGTTATTGAAGCAAGTAAAACTGTAGAAGAAATTGAAGTTGAAACAGATTCCTGTCATAATTATTTGAAATACACACTAACCATTTCTAATATTGGAGTTATTACTCAATCTGACAATCATGGAGATGAAATTCAAGATCCACTCCCAGAACATACGATTTATATGCCAAACTCTGCTACAGCAACCTCTGGCTACGTCTCATTTGATTCAAATAATAATATAATAAAATGGAATGGGGAAGTACCTGGAGACAGCAGTGTAGTAATCACGTTCAAGGTTCAAGTGGAAGATTTTGAGTCAACGGATAATTTACTTATATCTAATCAAGCTGGAGTGTACTGGGATAAAAATAATGATGGGAAAAACGAGGAATATTTATCAACAAATTGGGCTAACATTACCGTTCAACCTGCAAACCTGCCACCTGTTGTTACTGATATTCCAGGCGAGACAATCTGTGGAGATGAGGGTTTTAAACAAATATACTTAGATGATTACGTGGATGATCCAGATGATGCAGACGAGGAAATAAGCTGGGAACTTCATAATGCAAGAACGCTATGGAGAAATAAGATAACAGGCCGAATTGAAGCAAGCGAGTATCTTGATTGGGTGGAGATTAGTGATAGAATTGCAACTATCTCATTTCCTGAAGATCAAAGTGAATGGGGAAAACCAGAACCTGCTGAAGATTATGAGCCTGTTATTGAAGGTGCGTCTTTTGTTTTTAAACCTCAATTCAACGCGATTGATCCTTGTGGACTCATTTCATTTACAAGTTCTGTAGGTAATTTCACTTTCTATGAAAGTTCTAGCCCAATAGCAAAAGACGATACTGATAATTGTAGTGAAGATAGCAGTGTATGGACCAATGTTTTAGAGAATGATTTTGATGTTGATGAAAATCTTGATTATTCATCATTACAAGTTATTACCAGTCCAACAAATGGATCAACCACAGTGAACAAAACTACTGGTTTCATTAATTATCAACCCAATGAAAACTGGTATGGTATCGACTCATATGAATACCGTATTGACGATAACGATGGTAATACAGACACAGCAATAGTAACTATCACCGTTAACGAAATTAACGATCCGCCATCTGCAAGCTTTTTTTATGATCCAAGTAATCCAACCACAGATGATCTAATCAATTTCACAAGTACATCCACTGACGATGAAGAAATTGTGAATTGGACATGGAATATGGATGATGGAACCACATTATACGGCGAACAAGTAACCCACCAGTATACAGCCATCGGAAGTTACAATGTGAATCTAACAATTGAGGATGAGAGAGGTGCAAATGCTACAGCTGCGGTGACGATTATTGTCTATCCTATTCTCAATCCTGATGAGTACCTCGAAGATTTTTCAGATGATATTGCTCCGGGCCCTGCTTCGGAAGGCGATTGGTTTTTGACCAGTTCTGATGGTCGTGGATGTAACTTCGAAGTTTCAGATGCAAGTCAATTTAATTATAGCAATCCAAATTCATTTAAAACTAAGATGAGAGCGGATGGAGAAGAATTATATTGGACATACAAAAATCTTAATTCATCTATTTTTGCTTGGGAAGTCTGGTTTTATTGCGGACAGTCAACTGAAGATACCGACTTGATATTAAACTTTAAAAATGACACTAATTCAATTGCAAAGATTAGGATTAAATATGATGGTGCGAGTATTGATTCACCTGTCGGTCCGTCAATAGATATAATATATATTAATGGAGAACAAAGTACTGAACTCGGCTCATACCTATCTAATGGATTCTATAGACTCCAAATCATAGATGGTGGTAATGACACCCAATATTATCTATATTCTGAAGAAGAAGGTTTCAATAATATGATTTCTATCGATGGTCAATCATTCTCTGGATTGGATAAACTCGAATGGAGTTCATCAAAGAATGCCGTTGTCTGCCCAATGTTATTCTGGGATGACCACATCATCGAACTGAATGAATAACCGACAAGAGATCATGGTATCTTTCTATTGGGGTTGAAAAAATCCCCATATTCTTCTTCTATTTCATCAACGATACCTTGATGTTGACCAGCACCACCTTGGTACATATCTTCAAATTGCATTAAGGTCGTATTAAATTCTTCAAGTAATTCAGTTGTGTTATCTGCATAAGATTCATTTAAGAGTTTCTCTGCGATTTCAGATAGCATACTACTTGCATTATATCGAAGCATGGACAATGAATACCCTGATTTTGATAAATCAATGTATAAATCAAGAATTTCTTGATATGATCCTACAGTTGTATATTCTTTGGTTTCTTGGAAATAGTCTTGAGCAAGATCAAAGTTTACACTTGCATTCGTATAATATTGCATTGCTTGGGTACAGTTATCGATTATTTTCTGATATTCTCTTTGTGGAAACCAGATTCGAGCAGCATAATCAAAATGAAGATTGCCATTTCCTCTGATTTCTCTAGAAACATCTACGAGGCTCATCGAGCGAAGTAAATGATAAGTAAAGTTCTCCCCATCATTTTGTAATCGATCAAGTTCAGAATCCTTATTAGATAGATCAGTTTCTAATTGATCGATATCTTCTGACATTGCTTCAATTTGATTGCTGTTTATTGCATTTACACCAAGGAAAGTAATAACAATCCCCAATGCTAAGATGATAATGAATAAAACAGCCATGTTTTTGTTAGTTTCAAATTCCATATTTACCATCCCATGAATGATGCTTATCATGTTATTAGTTAAAAAATGTTGGCATATCATAGCATAGTTTGGCCAATTCAAGGGAAAAATTTAAAGAAGGATTGTTATTTACCCCTTTAGCAGAAAACTAGTTGCCCTGGTAGTGTAGTGGCCTATCATCCTAGCCTGTCGAGCTAGGGACTCGGATTCAAATTCCGGCCGGGGCGCTTCATTATTTTTTTATTTTGTTGGTAAACTCTTATTTTTTGGTGGTAAAGTATATAAGAAAGTGTTTCTATGCCTCCTGAGAAATTGAAAAACAAGAGAATAGAAGATAAAGAGTTTGAAATGATATTTTTGAATTTTTTATTTTTTGTTTTCTAAGAAATAAACTGGAGAAAAAACAGTATGAATGGAAAAGTAAAATGGTACCATCCAAAAAAAGGATACGGTTTTATAACCGCAGAGGATGGAAAAGACGTTTTTGTGCATTATACATCCCTTCCAGATGGCATGTATCTTCATGAGGGCGATGAAGTAGAATTTGAAGTTGAAGAAGGAGAAAAAGGGTTAAAAGCTGTTGACCTTAAAAAATTATAAATAATGTGGTTTCTCCTACAAATACCACATCATTCTTTTTCTTCTTTATCACGTTTTTTTGATTTTTTTACTTTTTTTATATTGTTTTAACTTGACATTAATTCTATGAAATATTCATTTTTGGTTTTTTTTATCAGAAAGCAATGCTGAAACGGAAAGACAATGTTTAAATAGTAAGAACAACAAAAAATATATATAATGTTTGTTATAAAATTGATGGGGTCAGCAAAGAGGGGGCATTTCTTCCATGGATATAATTACATTACAAATAATGAAAGATGCTATAGAATATAAAATTGGATTAAGAAAGCAAAGAGCAAAAGAGATTGCAACCTTTATCATGGACATTTTTGGCTATGAACGAAGGATCATCGATAATGTTCTCACTAGTGACGAACGACAAATTTTTTATATGTTAGAACGCGAAGGAATTTTAAATACTTGTAGAGAACAAACCCGTCTTTATGATGGTCGAGCCTGGATGACACATTACTGGGAATTAAACGCTAGCGATATCATTCAGTATTCAACGAAAAGCACACCTCAAAAAATTAAAAAAACATTACAAGAAAAGGTTTCATCTCAAACAAATATTTATAACACACTTTCTGAAGAAAAATGGCTTACAAGAAAAATACTTCATCATGATCCATTTTCAACCGTTTAGAACATGCAAAAAAAAGTAAAACAATTGATTATTTTTCTTTGATGAGAACATCATCAAAATCATCAAATAAATCAACTAACATGTTTTTATCTTCATTTTTAAGATACACATCAAAAAATGCTTTTTCAAACAAGCGAGTAATTCTAACAACATGCATAGAATCTGCGGATCCAAAACCAAGAAGAGAGGCAGGAACAAACGGTATCAAATGACCAAGCAAAACTCCAACATCAGTATAACTATAATGGGCTGAACCAATAATTCCAACCTGATATGCATCATTACTAAACTGATCCCATACATGATTATAACTACTATGATTAAACCGTTGTTCTGCACACATTAACAAAAATGGAGTGGAAATGGATCCAGTTAAAAAATCGTTATACACAACTCCATCCAAGGTGAATCCTGCTTGAATTCGTTCATCTTCATAGCAACAACTCATGGTTGCTGCGCCCCCAAAAGAATGACCAAACATACCAACTCGTGAACAATCAAAAACACCTGAGAGTAGTGGATCAGTCTGATTCAATTCTTCAATAGTATCTAAAACAAATAATGCATCATCTATAACCGATCGTTGAGATCGCATTAAAAATTCTCTTGACTCAGAAAAATTACCTGGAAGATCCGCAATATATACTGCTCGACCATCAGGAAAAACAGTAACTCCCGATACAAACGGATGATTCATAGATACAACAACATATCCATGACTGACCATCTCATCTATAAAAGATGTATAAATCACATCAACACCATCGTAACCTGGAGAAAATAACAATACTGGAAAAGAAGTTGATTTAATTGGTAACGCATCCTCATAAACATAAGGATGAATGAATGTGTATGCCTCCTTTGGAATGGTTACTAAGGGAACAGGACCTTGATCTCTTAACCACGAAAACGTAATTTTATCCATGTAATCAGATCTTTTATCAAAGTCAGAACAGTCCGTTGGATACCATACATTTATCATCAATTCCCGATGATCTGTTTCATCTTCAGTAAACCACTCCTCCCTTGACTCATCAACGAGATGATGCGATTTAACACCAACCTGATATGGACCAGTGGGCTTTGGTAAAAACGAACCATCATAATTTCCAGAACCCGTGATTTTGCCAATTTTTGGAAGGAATACTGAAAATGTAAACGATGGCATCTGAGCATCTATTGAGCCGATCATAACTGATGTTTTAGAAGACTCAATAGAGGTGATTGACCCAACAATAAACTGATTGGAAATGTAAGCATTAAATGAAAAAGAAAACGATGAATTGTTATCTTTAATGAAACCCTTTATGTTTCCGATCGTATCAGATCTACCAAATGTAATGTTTCCACTCAGGATTCCCTGCATGTTCTGATCGGTTGCCTTCCAAAATCCTAAAAGATAACCATCCGATGGATCCGTAACAGGCATCTGTTGTTCATATCCTTCTATGTTACTACACTCATGCTGATAGGAACGTTCGTTAACAATACTACTTACTGGAGATTGTAAACAAAAAACAATAATAATTACAAAAATAACACGGATTATTGAATTAGTAGTAAACAGAGAAAAGAATCTAGATTTCTTCATCAAAGAATATATCTCACCTTATTTATTTAAATATGTTGAACGAAAAAAAGAAAGATAATTGGAATTAATGCATGAGAATTCCAAGCCCGATTCCTGCAAACCATTGATTATGTTCCCCTGCAATTCCAAAAAACAATTGCGCTGAACCTGATTGAGCACCTGATCTCCCATAGACTCCACTTGTTCCAGCTGAAAAACAAAAACCTTCATCAAACTGCCACTGTAATCTTCCAAGATGCAAACATGATGGAAAACGATGATTCTCTGAAGAAAAGAGATTCAAATTACTTCCAGATTGGCCCATACCAATGATGAATCCTATTGCATTTGAAAAATCACCTGATGATTCCCAATTGGTGATATGAACCCAATGTTGATCAGTCCAAGTTTGCCCTGATTCATCAAAAGCCTGAGCGCGAATCATCACATTCGCACCAGCTGAACTCAATTCAGGATCCAAAGACAATTGATCTTCAATTTCTTCCACATCACAATACCATTCAAAAGGAGGTTCGTTATCAACATATGGCAAACCTTCTCGTTCTCCAAACGGTTCAATATCAAACTCTACCCGTTCGATACCCACATTATCTGATGGATTAGATCTTACCCAAAACGGAGTTTCAACTTCCTCTTCATTTGCTGGAGAAGTAATTTCAACGTAAGGTCGATCTGCATCAATTTTTATTACTCGTCTATTATCAGAAGAAGTTCGGCTTTCGATATTACCCGCATTGTCTGAAGCCCAGAACACAACCGTCCATTCCCCCATCCAGTTTGAAGACTGTGACGTACTTAACTTTAGACCACTATCAGGATTATACGTTTGCTGTTCTCCATTATTTAAGGTATAATAAATCGATTTCACACCACTACCCGTATCCTTAGGATAATCCTCAGCATGCAACCAAAGAATGACACTTTCACTAATGTACCAATCATTTAAACCTTGTATT
The DNA here is from genome assembly GCA_964414035.1 of uncultured Thermoplasmatales archaeon. Lineage (GTDB taxonomy): Archaea > Thermoplasmatota > E2 > DHVEG-1 > DHVEG-1 > EX4572-165. Next base: position 13,697 of record CAYPUK010000073.1, read on the forward strand.
CCCTCAATATCTTCAACCGTTGTTTCAGGTGGTTCATCATCCTCTCCAACATAAGAAACACTCCAGTAATCTAAAAATGGTGAGGAAGAAGGATTATTTCGATGAAACGTTGCTTTTAAGCGAATCGATGATGATTTAATGTTTTGAATATTTGCTCCAGATGACACATCAGCCATAATCACATCTGTTGGATCATATCCGTTAACAATATCAAACGTGATATCTCCTTGTTTTTCTGCTTCAAACAGGTGCCAGGATTCCAAATTCGATGGAGTAATCGGTTCTGACATGATCTGACTTGTTACTACCAGACTGTGCTCCTCACTAACATTATACGTTACCTCTGATCCACTTGGTGTATTAAATGACCAAGTATTTGAATACACATCTGGTAAATTTAATGCATTATACGGATCAGGATACTCAACACGAGTATCTTCCCAGGCTACAAAAATGTGATCTCCACTTGAATCAATGTTTGCCCAATCAGCTGGATCTGATTCTGAATCACTTAATTGAAGAACATATGGATTAACATTCCCTTCTGAGGAAACAAGTTTTCCCCAGATATCTCCTCCACCGTCATAAACCACAAAAAAAGAAGAACTAAGATGCGGGACTACGTTAGTTCGTTCAAATGCACCATTTGCTATTTTAAACGTGTCAACGACCGTATTTCCATTTTCATCTAAGAGTTTTCCCCAGATATGACCATACCATTCATTATCACTAATATCATCTTCCTGCCAGGTAATCAAAAACCGTTCGGTTAGATCACAAAACGCAACACACGGAAAATTATAATCAACTACAGATGATGCTTGTTGAGAAATAAGGAATTCATCACCTAATGAATCACCATTAATGGTAAATAGCTGCCCCCATATTTCAAAGGGTCCTAGTTCTGGATCAACGCCTTCTTCCCAAACAATCATGTAATGATTGTTCTTAGCATCTAAAGTAATCCATGGTTCACATTGAGAATTAGGATTATCAGAAATAATTTTTTCAGATCCAATTTGATCCCCATTAATATCAAAGAATTTTCCATAGATGTTATAATTACTGGTTCCTTCACGTCCGTCTTCCCAAACCACGAAAAAACGATGCTGTCCATCATCATAGGACACAACGGGATCAGCTTGATTTCCAGATTCAACACAAATGTCGATGTACTCTACATCAGTGATACTTGTTGCATCAGCAGCAACTAATGCTCCTTTAATATCTCTACTTAAGTCATCAGATGGGGTATTATAATATTCATATGCTACAAAAAAGAGTTCTGTTGATTCACTTTTACCATAGGAAGCAGCAGGATTTTCACAGCGAAACGCTGTTGTTGGGTTTTCATTCCATTCCGTGATATCGAATCTGTTGCCAATTTGTTCTCCCTCCTCAGAATAAAAGCAACCTCTGATTTGTTGTCGATAGATCATACCTAACGGTAAATAGCGAGGTGTTCCTTCTTCCCAGCTCACAAAGAACCTATCATCCCCCCAGCAAACATCTGGATCCCACGCACCTTCATTTTCCATATGATATGAAACCTTATGATCATGAGCATAATATTTTTGCCAACTGTTCTCATCAAAAACAGACCAGTATTCACTTTCATCGGTAGCAGTTGGATTTCCATAAAAGACACTTATGTTACTTTGTCCCTCAGGCAGAGAAGAGATGCGAAGCCATATGATAGCATAAGGGTTATTTGGCTCTGGATTTTTTTCTTCGATCCAATAAGGAAGCCAATAATCATCAGTATTGAATTTGAATCGTAAATCAGCATAATCCGATCTCATATCACTATCATAATCTACGGTGATTTTAATCACTGCATCACTCATCGAAACAGCACTAGTTATTGAAATGATTTTCATCCGAGTCCATGCTGCATCAGTCCACTGTGGAAAGGTTGCATACATTACCACTTTTCCATCTTCAACCAGATAATGTTCAGAATGAGTATCATCTATTTTTTGAGCATTATCAAACGTATCGTCCCAGGTGTAATAATTATCGTCGACTGAAACAGTATCAGAAAGATTTTTTGTGGTTTCTTCAACAATATCAGTAGAAATCGAAGATGATTGCATTGCTGAAAATAAGAGTAAAACAAGTATTCCACTTGAAATAATTTGCAAAATATGTTTTTTCATCGTTTTTTTCAATTTACCATTCCTCCACATTTTCATACCATTGGGTTTCCCCATGTTGATTCGTCCATAACAAATCGACATCAAACTCATCAGTGCTCACTTCATAATCAAGCCAAATATACGGAAGTAACCGGTCACCTTTCCACCATTCAAGATTAAGATAAAATTGAAGGTTACTCAACGTAATATTTACTCCATATTGATCAAGATAAGTCACATAAAAACTAAAATCTTTGATGATTGATCCATCATTATACTTGTTAACCGCAAAATACCCAGGATCAACGCTTCCTTGATCAGATCCTAAGCCTTGTTTTAAATCCCAACTCATGTCAAATTTGATAGTTTCTGAAATGGTAATACCGCCACCAAAATCAAAATCAGTACTATTCAATGCAAAATCATTGAAATCAATGGAAAGATCTTCTTCTTGATCAAGTTGAATTTGAAAACTTCCTGTTTGACCAATATACCAATCCATATGTAGGTCGGTTGATTTTCCTTGATATTGTAAATTTAAGATTAATCCATCCATGACATCGACCATACCACCTAAATGAAGATCATTAATCTTCAAGGAATCTCCACTGGTATCAATATTCCAATCTGCTTGTAAATTATCCGCTGAAATTTGGCTTACTGACAGTGATAAGCCATCCCCTGAGACATTATTAGTTACCTCTAAATCCTCACCAAATATTCCCTGAGTAGTATCAAAAAAGAAATGACCATTCTCATCTAATTTGAACCGAGTATTGATATGTCCATTTCGGATAGTTAGCACATTATGGATTGAAAATCCTTTATAATCAAGATTAATTTCAACCGGATCAGCTGGCCCTAGCGACCCTCTCCACATTTCTGCATAACCTTCAAGGTTGTTCCATTGTAATTTAGCCTGAACTTCTGATTCTGCAGGTATTTCAGAAACTTTTACGATTGGTGTGCTTTCACCAGGAAGAAACGCCTGAATACACGCTACATTGTTACTACAAGTATGTTGAACATTTCCATAAAAATAATTATTTGGATTTTGCAAATCTGATAAATCAACATTAAGAGTTGCTGCTGCATCTATTCGGATATCAGAGGGCAACCCTTGTGGGACATTCATAAAGATTTGATCTTCAACTTCATCCTCTGTTTTTGGAAAAAACACATTTATTCCACCAAGTTCAGAACTCATAGAAAGATTAACAAATCCATCTGCATGTGCATAAAAAATTGGACTTGCCACAAAAGAAAAATCCAAATCCCATGAAATATCAATGTGCTTTGGAAGATGAACAAGTTCAACTTTTTCCTCAAAAAGCGGCGAATTTACAATAACACCTACATCAAAAATATGACTTGCATCATATGCAAATTTACCACCCAATAACTCATGATCACCAATAATATCAGTATCAAATTTCATCCACCGACCTGTTTGACCAAGAGTTGCATCAATTTCATCAAAAACCAAGGTTAACTCAATCTCCTCAGCCACCCCAGATAAAATATTAGATATAAACGTAATTGCGGTTTCACTATTTTGCTGACTATCCTCATCAAAATAATAATACAATTGCCCATCTGAAGGAATAAATTTTGTTCTTAAAGACACCGCAGGATTAAATTCAATTGAAAAAGCAATATCATAAGATGGACTTGTAGAACCCTCCCGATACGCTGAAAAACCATATAACACTTCAAATGCTCCTTTACCCTTTGAAGAACCTGGATCCATCTGATGTTGGAAGAGACTTGGACCAAATAATTCAGTTCTTGCAATGGAAAAACGTTTTTCTGCATAGCGAGGAATATCCTCTCCCTCGGGAGACCGGTAACCTAGACCTATGACAAAATGATCTGAATCAGCAGCAGAAACCAAATCATACCCATCTTCTGAGAAAAGAGTAAAGAATATTTCAAAATGAGTTAAACGATTAATAAACTGATGGAATCTATGTTCAACTTGAGAAAACTTGCTAAATCTATCCAGCAAAGAATCAAGTAGTGACAAACTATGGACTTGTTTTTTTAGTAAGCCATAATTCACATGCAATTCAGACCATACTTGCATGTCCCCATCTTGATCCTGAATGTAATTACCCGTTTCTAATTGACGGACTCTAACTCTTTTTTCTAAGGATTTAACATCATTTCCACTTTCATCTTTAATAACAGACCAATAAAAACCAGCGATTACCTCAACATCATTTTCAGAGTCTGCATCAATATCAAAAGAAATTCGTTCACCATACTCAGGATGTTTCAAAAATTTATCTTTAAAATCTGAAATGTTAACAGGAACCTGTTTTTCAAAGACCTCATCATTATATTCTATTTGAATCCACCATTCCAATATGTTTGAATGCTGATTAATCCATGGTAAATCTATGTCAGTAATGTGACGATCATCATCTTGTGTTTGGTAATTTGAAAAAATGGAGGGTATTTCAGAAAAATCATTCTCGGTACTTTTTACACAAGATTCAATCATCTGAGAATATCCAAGTTTTTCGTTATTTCCATATTGTTCTATACCCGATGTTATGGTGCAAAAAAAAGATAACGTAATAAATACAACCAGTATCTTTCTCACTTCTCCATCACCTCTTTTCAATTCTATTTACATCCTTAATAGTCCTAACACTATCTTTATATATTTTATTCACTTTAAATTTCAATGAAATGCTACAGAAAAGAAATGTTATGAGGAGTAGGGATTCTGGTTTCTAAATGAAAAAAGGGCAACTTAAAGGAGGCAAAAATAAATCGTAAGGGGGTGTTGAAACCAGAACCCACAGAGTGTTTTATTTGTCCCACATAAGGAAGATTTGAATTTTCATCGCGATGTTTAATCATAACCTTCCCTTTTTTCATCTATATAAACAATACCGATATTTATTAATAAAACGTATGAGTGAAATTATGTTCAAAATAGGAAAAATTTAAAATCAAAGGAGGCATATGAACAAATAATGGAAAATGTGGATTTGAAAGATCGGCGAATTTTATACGAATTAGACCGAAATTCTCGCGAATCATTCACTCAAATTGGAAAGAAAGTGGGCCTCCATAAAAATGTAGTCAATTATAGAATAAAAAGGATGCAAGATAGGGGAATCATCAATGATTTCTATACAGTTATTGACACGTTCAAACTTGGGTATAATAGCCTTAGATTTTATATTGTGTATCAAAATACTACTCCATCCATTCGGGAAGAGATAATATCACATTTTGTTGAAAATAAATTTACTTGGTGGGTTGGATCATTTGAAGGAGAATATGATCTGGCAGTCGTAGTTTGGATAAAGGACCTTCAGGAATTTTATAGTTTTTGGGAATCAACGCTAAAAAAATATCATAAATATTTCAAGCGACAAATGTTTTCTCTTTATGAACAGCTCAGATTGTTTCGGCATAGCTTCTTAATGATCGGAGAGTATAATAAGGAAGACCGGGAAAAATTCGAGATTACCGGTGGTGGAAAAAAAATAAAGACTGATGAAACTGATTTTCAAATCTTATCTTTATTAGCTAAAAACGCAAGAATTCCCACTGTTAGAATTGCTGAAAAGTTAGATATGACTGTCGATACCATTTTGAGTAGAATACAAAATCTTGAATCCTCGGATATTATCCAAGCTTATAGGGTCAACGTTGATTACGCAAAATTAGGGTATCATCTTTTCAAAGTTAATCTTACGCTAAATGATTATTCTAATAGAGGAAAAATTATCAATTATATTAAGTACAATCCTCATTTAATCATGATTGATAATGCCATAGGGTTTTATGATCTTGAACTTGATTTTCATCTGAAAAACTTAGATCATTTACGCAGTGTTATGGATGATCTTTCAGAAAAATTCCCTGAGGATATTAATTGTTACAATTTCGCCCATGATCCCATCAAACATAAAATGGTCTACATCCCAAAACAATAAAAAGTGGCAATTTTTTATATATGGGGGTAAAATATAATATGTATTCTATCATATTACTAGATAGTTAAGCTAGCGAGATTGCTCAAGATGCGCATATGTAAAATATACACTATCCTTAGTTTAATTCTTTGTTTTCTACTTTTATTACCCAGCTTCCAACCTTCCATATTATCAATATTTTTAGAAGAAAAAGGTCAACTGAAGTTTAAACAACTCCCCAAAACAAACAAAGAGTTGGAAAAAGTTTCAGCGTCAACAGATGAACAATTCAAATATATTATTATCACTCCAACATCCTTTTTAAAAAGTTTTCAAATTTTACTCAAGCATAAATCACAATATGTAAAATCTACCATAATCACGGTTGAAGAAATCGTAAAAAACGAAAGTTTCTGGGTTAACGGACAATATGGTGATGGAACAAGTAGCATCAACGGAAATCCGTTCATTCAACCTGGAGAACAGGTAACAACTAACTATTCAAGATTTAATAATACTGCTGCAAAAATTAGGAATTTCATCCGATTTGCATATACTAACTGGAAAACACAATTCGTTTTATTAGGAGGAGACACTGAGTTCATACCAAGTAGACATTTTTTTGGATATATCCCCAATTGGTCCGCAGGAAAAATTGTCAAACCTATCCAGGCATCAATAATATCTGATCATTATTATGCTGCGCTAAATGGTACGTGGAATAATGATTTTGATGATCACTTTGGCGAGGAAGCAACATTTTCAGTAGAGGATGAAGCTGATTTTTCAGCTGAGGTGTGCATTGGCCGGGCACCAGTAAATGATGCCCACGAGGCCGATATTTTTGTTGATAAGGTAATATCATTTGAAACTAGCGACAAACCAAAAAATGTACAGTTTCATCAATCATATACCAATCCTCAACATATACCAGATACAACAAAAGTTACTGAAATGTGTAAGAACTGGATTCCATCAGATTACAAGTTGTTCACTCTTTATGAAAAAGATGGAATTGTAGAGGTCGATGATTGGAAAGACTCATTTTCAAATCCAGATAAACTCTTATTATTTCACGTTGGAAACGGCTACAACGACGGATTGTATTCTTGGTACCAATTATCATGGAATAAACAAAAACGAATAAAATTTAACGTCTTAGACGCTGGAAGTTTGTCAAATTCTTTTTATCCAATTCATATTTCAATCTCATGTCTAACAAGTGATTTCAGCGAAAATGAGTGTTTAGCTGAAGAACTCCTCCTCACTCGAAATGGAGGCCCAAGTGCATGTATTGGAAACTCTGAAGTGGGCTGCATCTCACGTGATGACGCAGGTGCATACTCAGGTGAATTTTTTGAACAGATTTTCAAAAACATCTTCAATGATTCAGAACAACATTTAGGGAAAAATGTTCAACTAGCAAAAGAATATTTTTCAAATATTGCTAAGTCTGATAGGAAGTATCGATGGTGTTTTTACGAAATCAATTTACTTGGAGATCCTGAAACACCTATCTTTTCAAAAAGAAAAGTAAATGAAAACAATTCATGTACAGTCATTGTTAATCAAGATTTCAACAAAGAAACCCCTGGTTGGAACAGTACTCATTTCAACAATATTCAATTAGCAATCAATCACATCAATCCTTATGGAACTATTATTGTCAAGCCAGGTGTTTACAAAGAGCATCTTTTCATTAACAAAACAATAACACTCAAAGGATCAAATAAATCAACAGTCATCTTAACTAATAAACACCATGATAATTCATTACTTCTCCAACTTTCATGTCATTCCACAACAATACAAAATTTTAGTATACTATGGAATGAATCAACACAAAAAAACCCGCCTTATGCATTAATTCAAATCTTGCCAAAGTACAATGGCAATACTATTAAAAACATGATAATCCAAGGAAAAAGCGATTTTGGCATTCTAGTTAGCAACTCAATACGAAACACGATTAAGGGAAACTGGATAATAGAAAATCAAAAGGGAATTGGACTGATCAATAATTTAGGAGGATTATTTCCATCGCAAGTTATTGTCACTTGCGATAATATTATTTCGAATAATCAAATAGAAAATCAAGAACAATGTGGAATAATCATAGAGGGAAGCATTCACAATTACATTTTCAATAATACATTTATTATGGATTCAAAAGATGAAAATCTAGAGGAGCAATTGTTTTTTAATCCGTATCTTCAACTAGTCAATACCAAACTAAATGAAATTTATGGTAACTATTGGAATGAACCAAGAGTCAAACCTTATCCAATTCATACATTGAAAGGTCCTATCACAATTTTTTCATTAGACCTCTCAAGAGGATTAGTGTTTAAATTATTCAAATGTATCCTCATTCTCAACCTTGGATACCCCGCAACGGTTTTTGATACAACACCATCTCAACACCCTATTTCTTTTTTGTAATACTTGCAAGGAAAATTTGATAATGATTGTCTTCATGTATCCATTGCTCTTCATACAACTCCTAATCTTATTAAAACAGGTGATGAGAAGATATAATGAAAAAAATCATTACAAAAATAAAATCAAATCTTCTTCATAAGTGGTGGTTTCAACAACAAGATACTTTTTTTGACCGCATCATTAACATACCTGTAAACCTGAGCAATTACCTTCCATCACCTTTAAAAAAGTCATTTGTAACTTCTATTGATACTATTGGACTAGCATTGTTTAGACTTATCCATGTGCTCTCATCGATTTTTCAACCATATTACCTTTTTGAAGGATCTGAAAAACTAACATCAAAAAGAATAAAAATCCTTTTTAAAGGCAACCCTAAAAACCTGCAATTCATCACTAAAAGATTATATCGGGATCCCATTCAGATTACAAAAGTAAATAAAAAACAAGCAAAAAAATGGAAAAGCAAAAAAGGAAAAAAGGAAAAATTTCATCCTAATGCAGTCATAACCGAATCGGATATATTTTACAGATCATATTTCCAAAAGAAAGGAGGTATCATCATTCCCGAATACGTCACCTTTCTCCTTGATACAGCAAGATCAATGGATGAAATCATCGATAGAATCTCAAGTGATATAGTTCAGGATCTTCAAAAAGCAAAAAAAACAAATTACACTTTTGAAGTACGAAATGATTTGGATGCATTTAATTTATTCTATAATAAAATGTATTTACCATATATTAATTGGAAACATAAAAATTCCAATCGAACCGCATCATATGCAACCATACAACATCTGCATGCACAGGGAGCAGAAATACTATTTATAAAACACGCTGATGAATATATTTTTGGAGGGATTTTTCACAAAGAAAAAAACATTATGAAAACATATTATGCAGGACTGATGAACAATAAATTTAGTCATTTACATAATGGCATTATGGCCGTATCCTATTATTATTTGATTATCATTGCAAAGAAAAGATCATGTCAGTTCATAGATTTTGGCACAGCAGGACCATTCACTGATGACGGATTGCACATGTATAAAAACAAATGGAAAATGGACATTATCAAATCTCCACCTTATTCTTCAGACATCTTTTCAATAAAAATCTTCAACAAACAAAACATCTTCGACCAATTCATAAATGATCATCCCATTTATTATTTTGATGGAGGTAGGTTAAGACTACTAAAAAAAGATTGTTTACCAAGGTCAAAAAAAGCATAATTATAAAATTCAACACTCCATAAGGTTCAGAAATAACGGTAATTTCAAATCCCTAGGATCACAGAGGACTTATGCATAAAAATGAGATGTATGGATTTCCAATTTCAAGTGTTTTCTTTCAAATTTGCGGTTTTATCGTTCTTCTTCTCATTTTATTTTTAATGTTCATAACAGATTTTTCTATTGGGATTTTTATTGTTTTCATATCAATTCTCATTTTTTGGTATGCATTTGTGTTTCATTTTAAACTGCGATTTTCAAAAGTAAGACAAAAGATTTTACAATCGATGATATCCTTTGCTGATTTAGATGGATCAGAAAAGATTTTAGATTTAGGAACTGGTGCAGGATATGTTGCAATTGGTTTTTCTAAGGTATTACCTGCGGGGCTTGTGGTTGGTGTTGATAAATATGACCAAAACACATCAATTCTTGGAAGTAATTTTTTTGAAGAATTAAAAATTAATTTTTTTGGTAATACTCTCAACCAAGCCAAAAAAAATGCTTCTCTTGAAAAACAAGCAGATAAACTCATGTTTGTAAAATCAAATTTGAAACACTATTTTCCATTCTCAGATAAATCATTTCATGTTGTTCTTTCAAGTCAATTTCTTTATTGTATCTCAAAGAAAAAAAGAGAACGGGTTCTCTCAGAGATCAATCGAGTTTTGAAACCAAATGGCAAACTCGTTTTTTTTGAATCTAACAAATTTGTTAACTGGAATATAGAAGATGTGGAATCATTTTTTCAATCATTACATTATAAAACAGAGATCCATTCACTAAACTATATGAACAATAAATGCATTTTTTATGCTAAAAAACCAAAATCATAAACAAAAAAAAGATTATCTTCTTTTTTTAAATTACCACTAGACATTATAAAAAAAATCTCACAGACAGATAATAAGTAATAACTTTTTATATATTAAAGTTTATAATATTATTTAAGCATTAAATATAAGACAACGTAACCGTGGACACTGAAACACATGATCGACTTGCAAAAAAACAACCTAGCAAAATACGGATTATTCACTAGTCTTTACTTTGCAGAAGGAATACAACTAGCAATCACCACCGTCCTTGTTCCACTATACCTTCTAAATGAAAGCATTAACCCAGCACTAACCACCATTGCAGCTAGTACTATTATGATCCCCTGGGCACTCAAATTCATCTTCGGATGGATCGTTGACTCATACCGGAAAATAAACAAAAAACAATACACCCTCTTCGGTGGGATAACCTCAGCATTAGCACTGTTCCTTATAGCACTCATCGATCCCTCATCTACAATCTACCTATTTATTCTCATTCTTTTTATCGCACAATGCGGCATCGGCATCCTTGACGTCTCCATGGATGCTTGGGCGATCACAGAATCAAAGAAAAAAGAAAGAGGAAAGATAAATGGATCAATGATGGCTGGATTCTTCACTGGTACGGCAATAGGATCCGCAGCATTAACAATAATTGCAGAACAAACCTCCTTCAAAATAGCATTCACTATTGCAGGAATATTAATCCTTACGTTAATGACAATGCCGGCGATAACAAAAAAACCCGTACAAAAAGAAAAACTAAAACATCTTACAAATCTTGTTTTCAAAGAATTCAGAAAAAAAACCACTCTTTCATTAGCAATACTGCTTCCAATCATTTCAATAAACAGCGGCATCATCACCCTCTCAGCCCCCCTATTTATGAACTTAAACCTAAACTTAACCGTATCTCACATTGGTTTAATCACTACTGTTTTTACCATATCTCGAGTATTAGGATCATTAACCGGAGGATCACTATCAGATAAAACAAGCAGACAAAAAACTCTTTTTTTCATAGTTACTACAACCATCATTTTTTCAGCAACACTCATCTTTGTAACCAATTGGATAACAATGATCTTAATCTATTCCATTCTAGGTTTTCTAAACGGTGGTTTATTCACCGTACTTCTGGCATCATCAATGGATATAACCAATGCAAAAATAAGTGCTTTTCAATTTTCAATTTTAATCAGTCTCATGAATTCCGGAGAACTAATCGGAGAATTCATCAGTGGACCATTGATAACCACCCTTGGATTCAATGGCATGTTCCTCTTTTCAGCATGGATTCTCGGACCAAGCCTCCTCTTTTTATATGCTATATTAAAACAAAAAAATTTAACATACTAAAAAAAGAAGTAAAACAATTTTTACAAAGATCTAACCAATGATAACATAACAAAAAAAATTGGAAAAAAAACTAAAAATAAACAGAAAAACCATCCAAAAAAAATCTTTAAAAAAGTGAAGATAAGGATGGTTTGACAGCGTACCAAGAACGACTGAGTTTCAAACAGTGAAGTTTACCTTAAAAAACTCCCGAAGGAGTAAATCAAGGCTCTCCACCTAGCTCAGAGGTTCCAGCCCTCTCAGGAGGGTAATCTTCCCATGGGCTCTCGCACCATAGTAACGAGGATTACGCAGGTAAGCTTAACTGCCGGGTTCGAAATGAGACCGGGTGTTTCCTTACCGCTTTGGCCGTCAAACCATCATTATGAAATTACATTACATACATAACCTGTCTAACGATTGAGCCAGTTAAATGAACGATTAGTAGTTACGGGCTGAACACATCGCCGAAGCTTTGTGCGTACACCCTAACTCTATCAAACGAATCTTTTATTCGAGTTCTATGATGCCTCGTCTCGGGGCGGGTTTCATGCTTAGATGCTTTCAGCATTTATCCCTTACAGCGTGGCTGCCCAGCTCTGCCCTGTCGGACAACTGGTAAACTAGTGGCTGCAGACCCCTGTTCCTCTCGTACTAAGGGGTCTTTCCCGTCAAGCATCAAACGCTTCTAGAAGTTAGCAACAAACCTGTCTCACGACGGTCTAAACCCATCTCACGATCCGCTTTAATAGGCGAACAACCTCACCCTTGGCAGCTGCTGCAC
>CAYPUK010000074.1:0-2196 GCA_964414035.1 uncultured Thermoplasmatales archaeon
CCGAAGCACCATTCAGTGCATACATTGCTGAGAAACACATGGGCGCTGGCACCTTGTCAGTTGTCGCAGAAGATTTCTCAGGTAACACCGCTGAAGACAGCCTCGATATCACCTACTACAAGTTCCTGTAAAGGACGACGCAGCACAAATATAAAAAAATATTTGGAGAGAATAATTCTCTCCCAATTTTCTATTTTTTTTCTAAATTTTTATAACCTTTTTTGAATTGCTATTATTTTTCTTTAGAACGAATGTTTGATGAAAAAATTGATTAGATGAACTTTTTTGATATTTGATAGAATACACCACTATATTTATTAACGTGAATATCCTATTATGAATAGTGTTCTAGAATTTGTTTGATTGAAGTGATTTATTATGGCAACGAATAAATTAACGATAATTGTTTTATTATTGATTGTTACAGTAACACTCTTGTTTACTGGATGCGATGAACCTCAGAATAATACAAATGATGGAACATTTATTGGATCCTGGGAAATCATTATGTTAGATGATATGCCTCATCCATCTCATGTTGATACCGTATGGTCATTTTTAGAAAATGGGACCATAAAAACAACCACTAAAACAGCACAAGTTGAAGAAATACAATGGTGGAAATTTACGGTCAATGAAAGTGAACAGCGGCTTACCCAAGTTAAGTTACCGGATCAAACCTATGAAGAACAGTATACCTATGAATTCAAAGAAGGAGGAAAACAAGTAACTCTCACCCGACACTCAACACCTCAATTATTGTTAACGCTAGAGAGAATTGAGGTATGAGTTTTTAAAATATTCCTAATTTTTTTGATGTTTGTGTGAGATAAGGGCGGGCCCTTAACTGACCTGATGAGAATTTCACTTCCAAATTTTTATTTATAAAGACCAAAAACTATATTAATGCTATAATTCAATAAACTTATAAATGGTAATACGTTTATATTAACCAAAATAAATCATTTCTGATAAATATAAATAGGAGATGCAATGATGAAATATAAAAATATGGGCATTGTTATAATTTTGGCTGTTTCTTTAATAATGGTCTCCGTTCTTGTGGTAAAATCAATGAATTCAGATAAACTGGAATCTCAGGTCAAGACTGTAGATTTAAACAATTCTGATTCATCTCTAAATACTGCCACCCAGGATGTTGAGATATCAATAGAAAAAACCGTTAATAATGGTTCTTCCTCTTGGACAGATTGGGTCACCGCGGATATTGGAGACACTATATATTTTAGGATTAGTATTACAAATGTTGGCTCAGAAGCCTTAGAAATTATTGCGTTGTCTGACACACTTCCTAAAGGTTTAGACCCAGATCTTTTTTCATTTCAAATATTTTTTCCAGAAACTGGAGATTATGATGTAGATTGGGAGGATGGCAGCGAATATACTGCGATATTTCCTCCAAATACTGATCCCTATTCTGATCCGGATAATTGGATTCTTTACTGGACTGATGATGCTATTTTACGTGAGTTGGAACCGGGGGAACTTATGGCAATTCAGTATACGGCATTGGTTACTGATTGTGGTACCTTTACAAATGAAGCCTGTGTCACTCCAAAAGAAATTATTGATCCATGTGACACGGCAACGGTATCTGTTCCTTGTGAACCTGGACCCAATCCAAGTATACATGTGAAGAAATTCTCTGCTGATGATTGTCATAGTAATTGGAATGGTACTACTGCCACAGAGGTTGATGTAGTGGAAAGTTATCCTAAGTTTAAGATTTATGTTGAGAATGATGGTACTGAGTTTTTAGATTTGGTTGAGGTTGTTGATTATTTGCCACCTGGTTTTAGTTTTGATCAAATGTTTTCTGGTCCTGATCCAGTTTATGTGAGTAGTGATGGTCGGGTGGTGAAGTGGTCTATTGAGGATGTTGATGTTGGTTGGTCTGAGTTGTTGATTTTTAGTGTGACTTTAGCTGAGGATATTGATTGTGATGTGTACTGGAATGATGTAACGGTGAATGGTACGGGTTCTGGTTTTTGTGGTGTTGTTAGTGATAGTGACTGGGCAAGAGTCGAACTTGTTGGTTGTGAACCCGATTATCTAGGTATTGAAGTAAGCAAGTACGTAACGAATGATTCTCAGAGTGATTTTTCAAGTAGTCATGATGTTTGGTTTGATACATATGCGAAATTTAAGATACGGGTAGAGAATACGGGAACAGTA
>CAYPUK010000075.1:0-15544 GCA_964414035.1 uncultured Thermoplasmatales archaeon
GAAGAACTCATTGAAAAAGCAATGACCGAACTACCAAATATCTAACTTTTCTACTTAACACATTTTCCATCTGAAAAAAGTCCTCTTTGGACATCTTTATTTTTTCATTATGCATAGTAATGTGAGGTAGTCATTCGATTCGTATTTTACAAAAAAAGTAAACTGACAGCCATGATAAACATGCCAATGATTAATCCAAAAATAACACAGTGCCCATGTCCATATTGGTGAGCCGTTGGAAGTAATTCGTCAGCTGAAATATAGACCATGATTCCGGCAATAAAAGCGAGGAGGAATGAAAGGATCCAATCTGAAATAAATGGCATTAAGATAAGAAAACCAATGACTGCACCAGCTGGTTCAGAAAAACCAGATAAAAAGGAGTAGAAAAATGCTTTCTTTTTATCTCCCGTTGCAAAAAATATTGGCATCGAAACAGAGATACCTTCTGGAATATTATGAAGGGCGATAGCAAAAGTGATCAATATACCAAGTCTCACATCAACAAGTGCAGATCCAAAGGTTGCAATTCCTTCAGGAAAATTATGTATCGCTATGGCAAGTGCGGTGAAAAGACCCACTCTCATTAGTTTATGATCTACTTGTTCATCTTTTTTTACCAGTTTTGGATAATGATGTGGATTTTCAATATCTGGGATGAGGATGTCAATCATGCCAATAACGATGATTCCAGCAAAAAACGCATATAATCCCCA
Source organism: uncultured Thermoplasmatales archaeon (assembly GCA_964414035.1). Lineage (GTDB taxonomy): Archaea > Thermoplasmatota > E2 > DHVEG-1 > DHVEG-1 > EX4572-165. The sequence continues at coordinate 717 of CAYPUK010000075.1, forward strand.
AATATCCCCAACGACAGAAAATGCTTCGGGTAATAGTTCAACAAATGAAATATAAAGCATAACCCCAGCTGAAAGACCAAGAGTAAAACAAAGATATCTTATGTTTGGTTTCTTAATAAAAAAAGCAATCGTACTTCCAATACCTGTTGAAAGACCTGCAATCAACGTTAAAAGGAATGCAGGAGCAATATTGCTGGCTATATCCATAACTTATCTTCCAGTTTTCAGTCACGTTATTTCATGTGTCTAACCAACTTATCGATATTTACTAAACGTGATATACTTATTATAATAGTGAATAAGATATTTTAATATTTTATTTTATATATTTCACTACTTTATAAAATTTAATAATTAGCAAACTTGATTGAATGAATAACTATGGTGGTTTGTTACTGCTAGAAAATGTATGATTTTGAATTTAATTCTTGATTTAAGGGGGAAGGGATTATGCGAAATCCCATTGTCCAAGTGATTCATTTGTTGGTTTCCAAGTGAGGTTTACACTACCAGTCAAATTGATCAATCTGTCTCCTTTTTGAATTATACCAGTTCCAGAAGGATTGTCTATGTCCTCTTCTGTTAAATCACGACCATTAAGTTGGATATTATCCCATGAGACATTCTCTGGGACATAAGTTACTAATAGATAATTTTGCTGATATCCTGCTGAAAAATGAATTCCTGGTGTTTCTCCCACCTCGCCAGTTGTAACAATTATCTCAATTGATTCCGTTACATTACCATCATTGTTTTCTGCAATCAACACGTAAGTTTCAGTTTGATTAAGATTTATTTCTATTGATCCTTGGGAAGAAACTTCACCAATTGATGGATCAATTGATACTGTAGTTGAATTTTGAATGGACCAACTCAGGTTAACTGTTTCACCTTCGGTGATTTCAGTTTTATCAGCTGTAAAAAACTGTATTGAAGGCAAGATTGGTTCATTTTCTGAATCATTTGAGTTATTTTCTTCATTATTTGATTGATCGGTACATCCAGACAATAATACAATTATTGATAAGGTTATAATTAAAATTTTTAAGAGATTCTTATTTAACATATCTGATTCCTTCTTTTCTAGGACAATCATCTGGCTCTATAAAACTTTTATGAACGAAGAAATGGCTAATCTATCTTATAAAAAACGCCGAGGAGGAGATTCGAACTCCTGTGAGACCGAAGTCTCACGAGATTTCCAGTCTCGCGCCGTACCAGGCTGGGCCACCTCGGCAAAATGAGTTAACAAAAGGGGTAATAAAACTGTTGTATTAATGTTTTTTCCAGATAGAAGGATAGGTTTTCTTCTTCATAAACACTTTTTCTGGAATGACACAAACACCCGTGTCACGATCTATGATTTCTTCGGTGCTCATCAAAGATTTTCCAATCGCAATGATTTCTTGTTTTAATGAAAACAAGGCTACAACATCATTTTTTGAAATATCAGTATCAACCTCTACAACTCCAGGAACTGCAAGTGTTGCACCATGACAAATAGCATCAATGGATGAATCTCTCAGAACGATTTTAGGTAAAAAGTCAAAAACTCTCTCAACTGGTTTTAAAACCTTTTTTAATCCTTCAGGATTTCCTTCATTGTAAAAAACAAATGCATCTTTAACATCATGAAGTGATACCAAATCTTCTTCAGTGAACCTGCCAACTTTCGTTCTTCGTAATTCAGCAAGATGAGATCCTATTCCAAGTTTTTTACCGATATCAACACAAAGCGTTCTCACATAGGTTCCTGCTTCACACCCAACTCGAAATAATACATCAGTATCATTTTGTTCTAGTAACTCTAAATAATACACTTCCCGCTTTCGTTTCACTCGTTTCACTGCGGATCGAACAGGAGGTAACTGTGTAATCGTTCCAGTAAATTCCTTAAAAACCGTTTCAACTTTTTTTTGAGAAACAGTTTTATGAAGTTTCATCACACCAACATATTCTTTTCCAGCTTGAGAAAGAACTGACAACGATCGAGTTGCATGACCTATACCTAAAGGAAGAATCCCAGTAACCTTTGGATCGAGAGTTCCTGCATGCCCTACCTTTTCAATTGAAAAAATCTTTCGAACCCAAGAATCAACTTGATGAGCAGTTGGCCCACTTGGTTTATCAAGAATAATGATACTATTCTGCAATAATTCAGTGACTGTTCTTTTATCTGGATGTTTGCCATGATAAGGATTTGTTTCAACAGAAACCTTAATGAGTCGCTTTCTTTTTTTTTCACTAGGTAAACGCTGCATATATCTTCCTCAGTCAGACTCTCTATTTTCGCTGCTTAATTCATCAAGAATAATTCTAAGGATTTCTTGTGGTGATTTGTTTGATGAATCAATACAAAGGTCATAAATTGATGTGTCCATCACATCGATATCATAATATTTTTTATACCTGATCTGCTCACTTTTTTGCCGATTTAAGAGTTTTTCATGTTGTTTTTTTATGTTTCCTCCTTCCCGTTCAACGATTCGTTCTGCTCTAATACTTGGTTTTGCATCAATCCAAATCTTAAACGCAGGTATATTATTTAGAACCGCAAGCCAGCCTGCTAGTCGTCCTTCAAGAATCACGTTTCCTTTTTTTAGAATTGTAACTTGTTTTTCATCTAGTTCTTGATCTATATCATCATGGGTTTCACAATACGAACCAAAATCAGCAAGGCTCATGTTACGTTCTTTTGCTAATTCTCGAAAAATCATTCCGGAATAAACATAGGGAAGAGATAATTGTTCATGTAAACGTTCAGCAATTGTTGATTTGCCACTTCCAGGAGTTCCACTGAGTGTTATCCGCACCATACTGTTTACCGTAATGGAAGTATCTTTTTTTTGGTTTCCTTCCACCAGTCAGACCAGCTCACCCATTTCAATCCTTGCCGAATGACTTGGCCAACGACCATTGAAAACACCAGATATAACCAAAGCCAGGCTTGCCAAAGGAAGGAATCAAAGAATGAAATGTTCTGTGACCAAGGAACCGTGAAAAAGTAATAGTCAAGGTTACCAAGGAAAAACCGAAGCCACATAAAGATTGGAACGATGAATAAGAATAAGAAAAACATAGGTTTCATCATACCACTTGATGCTTCAGTTTGCCGTTTCATGATTTCTGGTTGCATTTTCATTAATTTATTAACTTTATTAGTGTCTCCTTCCTTTCGAGCTTTGCTGATTTCTTTTTGAAATGCTTTTGTCGACTCTTGAGATTCACCCATTTTCACCCAATCAGTGAATAAATTTTGAAAGAATGAAGAAAGAAAAACCACAACGGTTCCTGCTAACACCAAGGTTAACACTGGGTATTGACCACTAAATCCGATTAATGGATAAAATACTGAGTTTAACGATGTTGCGATAAATGCACTAATCCCTGGATCTCCAAAGATAAATAACATTACAAACATCAAAAGCATAAGTAATAATAATTGACTGCTTTGGGCTTTATCATCAAGTTTAAACATCTTTCACACCACTTGGCAAGATACTTTTTTTATAATACATTATTTTTTAATGAGTAGATAACATCTCATATAAATAAATAAGGGAAAAAGAGAGATAATCTTTGTTATCTACTCGTTTCCGAAGAATCCACGAAGCACCGGATGCATTTCCATCGCTTGTTCTTTTCCAATTTGTTCATACAATTGAGTAATAATACTCACGGCTAATAAAACACCAGTTCCACTTACATTACCAACCGTTCCAATAGCATCAGAAAAACCAGCTAACGCACCCACCAATGCACCACTAATAACAGTAATTACCGGAATATATCGCTGAAGAACTTTTTTTAAGACACGCGGATCACGTCTAAACCCAGGTATTTGCATACCACTACCTTGTATCTGCTTTGCTACATCTTCTGAACTCATATTTGTTGTTGCAATCCAAAATTTTGCAAATAAGATAGATCCAATGATCATAACTGAAAGATAAATAATAACTTTTAAAGCAAACTGCCAAGGTGCATGACCGCCATATCCTCCGCTCATAATAGGTAACAACCAACTATTAATGCCACCAAGACTGGATAGGTACCACGCGCCACCAGCTAACGGCTGAGTACTCACCGCTAAATCATATGTTCCAATCCACCATTGGCCACCGAGGAGAGGAATATCTGATTGATACAGCATCATCGCAAACATGTTTATATTTGCAAGAAGTGCAGAAACTAAAATGACTGGTATCACAGAAGCATACATCAACTTAATTGGATACCTGCCACGAGCTCCACGAACTCGTCCATGAGCAAGAGGTAACTCAACTCGTGACCCCTCAACATAAACCACAAGCATAAAAATGAATAGAGTACCCAGTAATGGAACTATCGCATTAGAAAAACCAATATTGGGATTTCCTAAAAACAATGATTGATATCCACCTCCTACAATCTCACCAAGGGACATATGTGAAGTGAGGTAATATGTTCCCGGAATAACTCCTGCAGGAGGATTACTCATACTTACTACACCTCCTTGTACTGGAAGCCAGTTGAACATACCCGTAAACAATGCTTGTGAGACACCGGCAGCAATGAATAATGAAATACCGGAACCAATTCCCCACTTTGAAATGGTTTCGTCCATAAAAAATACAATAAGCGCTCCGATGACCAGTTGAAGAACAATGACGCTGTCTGCTAGTGGGACACCTACAGCATTTATAAGGCCTTCTGTTGGTTCAAGATATCCGAAGATTTGTGGTATTGCTTCAATAAAGATCATGGCAATAACAAGGATTTTTTGTGTTCCTTGATAGATTGCTTTGTCCTCTGCATTTGTCAAATCAAGATTAATAATTTTTGCTCCGACAAATAATTGTAAAATAATGGATGCAGTAACAATTGGTCCTATACCAAGATGCATAATGGATCCAGATGCACCTGCCATAATAAATCGGTATTGTGAAAATAAATCGATAACATCAGTTTTCAAACCAAAAATCATGACATTAGTGAGGATAAAATAAATAATCAATGCAAGCATCGTCCAGAAAATCTTCTTTTTAAATGTGACATGACCTTCTGGTTTTTTAATTGCAGGCCATCGTTCGATTAATGGCTTCAACTTGTATAAATAACTCTTCTTTTCTTCTGCCATAGCAAACCCGGAATCTCTCTTTTTTATTCAGGAATGGTGACTTCGCCACCGTTTTCCTTGATTTTTTCAATTGCTTTCTGTGAGGCTTTTTTTACTGTGATTTTATATTCTTTGGAAACCGATCCACCGCCTAACAGTTTGTCATAGCCTTCCTCTGTTAAATTAATTGTTGTTTTTTTAGGAAATTGTTCTCTGAGTTTTCCAACGTTAATAATCGTGTTTTCTACTCTAGATCCTTGTGGGCGTTTGAATCCATGTCTTCCAAAGATATGATTGGGCATGTATTTGTTTAAATGCATAATTCTGTGTTTTGAAAGGCCGGCGTTTCCTCTTCCGCCGCGGAGTCCGGCTCCTCGGCCGCCTTTTTTCCCTCGGCCGTGTGTCATTGATCCTCTGAATTTCTTGGTTTTTTTCCGAGTCATGTTCATCACGTTTCCTGATGTTTCTCTATCGAGCTCTAAATCGAATGCAGATAAAGTAATGTATTATTATACTTTCGGATGTAATTCTGCGTTTGTTCCTGAATTCATCAGGGTTTTTTAAGTTTTTGTAAGGTTTCTTTGTTTTTTCGTACACTTTTTTTTGATTTTTGAATGTATGATACTTAGTTCACCTTATTTTGTTTAATAGAAGGAGTACTTTTTACCACTCATTTTTTAAGAAAAGTTTAAATAAAAAGCACAATATAAGTTTACTTAGATATTTAAGATTTAATATATAAAGGAGGCATAAAATATGGTGTCAATTCAAAAGAAAGGTTTGATACTTGCGGTAGCAGCTCTATTTCTCAGTCTGTCAATGGCTCCTGCAATTACCGCAGATCAAAAAGCAAACCAACCTACATACGCTGTTGAATTAACTTCTGTTGCTGAAAATGGACAGTTCGTCAAAGAAACAATGGTTCTCACCGAAGAAGAAGTTCAAGTGTTACAGTCACGATTATCCGGCTTACTTGATCTTTTAAAAAATCAAGTTGATATGGATGGAGTACTTGAATTATTGTTAAAGTTTCTCAACGTAGGGGACTATCCTATCCTTTCCCGTATTGTGGCTCAGATTTTTGATTCTGAAATGCTGACAAAGGGAAAACTTGTTTTCAGTGAAGGTTGGAGCATGTCATTAAATCCATTTAAGAAAGGTGGTGTTTCCTTTATGAAACCTATCGAGTTTTGGATGTATCAAGAAGGATCAGAAATGTTTAAGATACCAAGTATAACCACCATCATAGATTTAAATCCGTTTGAAACAACAACTGTTACTGGAAATCAAATTGGGTTTATGTTCCGATTTAAAGGAATTTATGTTGAGATCCCTCAACAAATGCCGCAACAAAGCTTTACGTTTTTCTTAGGATTAAGTCGATTTGCTACAGCTGTTGAACTGATTAGCCTTTCAGACTTTACTAACTAAAAAAACGTTTTTTTCTTTTCACTTTTTTTTTCACTGCAATCAACACAAGATTTATTATTATCTTTTTCTATAATATTATTTGACGTTTAGAGAAACAAGGGGTTTTTAGAATATGCCAAATAAATCAAAAAGTGTTATTGCTATTCTTTTTATCAGTATCTTACTTGTTCCAACCATCATCCCTTCAGCTGAAGCAGGTTTTTTAAAAAATGAAAAAACCGTTAAAATCGCTTTTATTTGGCAACGATGGGATATTCTTGATATTCCCGCAAGAATTATGATGATGATGTATAAACGGATATTGAATCAAGCTGAAAAAGAATACGATGTAAACATTGAGATCTATGAATTCTGGGATCGCTGGCGGAGAGGAGATGTCCAATCTGGTAAACTAGACAAGTATGATATTGACGTTGTGGTTGGCCCAGGAGGCGTTGGTGGGTGGAACAGTCCCCGTGATTATCGAGTTGAACTAAAAAAATTCGTTAGGAAAGGAGGCGGATTCTACGGCATCTGTGGTGATTCGACATTTGGATCACTTGGTATCGTAAATCTTCCAACCGGGTATAAAAAACCGTTAAAAAAAGCAACGGGAGAACGATCATTTACTCCCATGCTTGGACTTGCAAATGTGTATACGGATGCAAGTGCTTTTGATCATATTTTAAACTATCCGTTTTGGTTTAGAAGAACGGATATGGTGAAGTTGGTAGGTCAACTTCCGATTTCTCGAGCTCCAATTAAAATTCAATCAACCAATTTACCCATACAGGAGCCATACACTCGTAATCGAGTTCGAGTTATGATGGGTAATGCACCATTAGTAGATGGTCCAATTTTGTTACGATTGTTTATGCCAAAAGTTTATGATCTTGCCGTGTTCAAAGGTAGTGATGAACCATATGATGAATCAATTGAAGGGAAAAAAGCGATAGTGGCAACGCATTACGGAAGAGGAAGAGTTGTGTTATCCGTACCTCATCCTGAGTTAACCGTTGGTAATTCAAAGGCTCATGATCTCTTTGCACGTAATCTATTATGGTGTGCTAAAAGCCTTCCGTTAGAAGAATCATTAAAAACACGGTTGAAACCATGGATGATTTGGTTTGTTTCAGATTACTTAGAACATGAAAAACTGATTTGGTTGCTGCTTACCCTTCAACAGGCAAGTGAATGATTCGTAGACAATTAACTGATACTGTATCCATCAGTTTTTTATGGAAAAAGAATTGACTTTTTAATGGAAATGAAACGTCAAAAGCACTTTCAATGGTGGCATCAAGAGATTTCATCATTTTTTGTATGAACGGTACTGTCTTTGTGAGATGTAGCGAATAAACAACTGATGCATGAGCAATTGCCTTTTCCAAAAACAATCGGTCTGCATGCTGATTAGATTTTTGCGCTCCAAAAGGCGGATTCATTAGTACCGTATCAGCTGAAAAATCATAATCTTTGATATCTTGAACTAAGAATGTGATATCGAGATGATGTTTTTTTGCAAAAGCATTAGCAACTCTGATACAGTCACTATCCTTATCGATACCTATTACTTGTTTTGCATTTAGAGCTTTTGAACCAAATGAAAATATACCTGTTCCGCAACCGAGATCAACAACTTTTCTGCCTTTGATATCATGGTTTTGATAGGCGAAAAATAACACGTCAGCAGCAATCGTTGCAGGAGTCTGATATTGCTCAAGGGATGGCTTTGGATCAATAAAATCTGGTGTTTGCTGCAAGAATATTTCTAATTGTTTCTTTTTCATTTCTTACCAATAACTGCATTTCTACTTATGAAATCTGCTGTTGCTCTTTCTCAGATTTAGTTTTTGCTTTTTTCAAGGTAAAATAAAACGTGCTTCCTTTTCCTTCGCCTTCACTTTCAGCCCAGATTTGCCCCCCATGTTTCTCAATTATTTTTTTGGTAATTGACAGGCCAAGACCACTGGAATCAAGATTATGACGACTTTCATCGGCTTTATAAAACTCATCAAACATGTGAGTAAGTTGTTCTTCACTCATTCCAATCCCGCTATCAGAAACTGAAATGGTTACTTCATCCTCACTTGTTTCCTCAGATGAAATGGTGATAACTCCTCCTTCATCTGGTGTATACTTGATAGCATTGGTTAATAGATTATTGAATACTTCCTGAATGCGAAGCTTATCCCCATGAATTACAACATCTGCATCAATAGTTGAATCAACAGTAATATTATTTTCTTCAAACAAGACTTGATTATTTTTCAGAACAGATTGTATTTCATCTGAAAGAACCAATGATTCCATAGAAAACTTGATTTTATCCGTATTTAATTTTGCTAAATCAATGGTTTTGTTCACTAAATCCTTCATAAAATACACATTTCGAATAATGACTTCAAATAGTTCATCATCTTTCTTATCTTCAACTTTCTCTTTAAGAATCGGAAGTAATACCATCATGGGAGTAAGCGGAGTTTTCAGATCATGACCGAGTTGATTAATGAAATCATCTTTTTGTTTCATTAATCGTTCAACTTCTTGCGTTCGAAGTTTCACTTTTCGCTTCAAATCCTTGTTAATAATGTAAAGTAGTTCATGAGCATCTTCAAGTTCTTTGATCATTAATTTTTGTTTCGTTATATCTCGAACCAGACAGATTAATCCATCTTCAATAGCAGTTAACGTTATTTCTTGATTGAACGTGGTCCCATCCTTTTTCTTACCAATTGCTTCACCTCTCCAACGACCACTTTGTTGAAGAGCAGGCATTATTTCTTCATCAAATCGTTTCAATTCATCTTCTTTATACAATATTCGCCAACTTTCCCCGATGAGATCCTGTGGATTATTATATCCGTAAATTGAGGCATGAGCCTCGTTCAAATATTCGTATTGTCCTTGTTCATTGAGAATTGCGATACCATCAACTGAAGATTTGATGGCTGTTAGTTGCTTATTGATTGTTTTTGCAGATTTCTTTCTTTCTGAGATATCTGAAGCAGTGATCAATATCGCTCTTTTTCCGCTAAACGTAATCTGTTTTGTATTGAGATCAATCCATTTTTCTTCCCCATGTTTCGTAAGGATTTTAAATTCATAATGGGATAGAGGATTCTTTCCCTGTTGTCGTGCTTTTCCTCGTTGTATGATCATCTCTTTGTGGTCTGGATGAGTGAACTCCCAAAACGTCATTTGCAATAATTCTGTTCTTGGATAACCCGTGATTTCCTCTGCAGCAGGATTTGCATAAATCCAACGGTCGTTTTGATAGATCATAATAGCAATCGAAGCTGATTCTGTAAATGTTCTAAACTTTTCTTCACTTTCTTGTAATGCATTGGTAACGTATTTTCGTTGGGTAATGTCTCTAAATGATAATACATATCCCGGCGGTTGGTTTCGTCCTTTCACATTAGAAAAAGTTACATCAAAATACTGGGTTTTTTGTTTATTTTTTATTTTTACTTCAAATGATTGTTTTGTATCCGTGTGATAAAAAGCATTGATTATTTGTGGGATGGAAGAAAAGATATCAGTTACTTTTTTTCCGATTACATTGCTACTATTTAAATTCAAACTTCTTTCTGCGCTATTATTTAGTTCGATTAATCTTTTGTTTGCATCAAAGACCACAACGGGGTCTTGTAAATTATTAAACACGGTTTCTTTTGAAACCGGGAACACATTAATCATTTTAAATTGTGTAAATCCATAAAGTAAGATAAATCCCGTAAATGCAAAAGTCGTAGGTGTCAGATCGAAGGACCCTATAAAGGAATAGGAGAGTTCTAAAGCATAAATAATGTTGACTATCCAAGGTATAAGCAATCCAAGTACTAACAAAGCAATCTGCTTTTTATAAAAAGAATGAAGCTTTAACATATTGATAAGCAAATGAACGGTTCCCACGATAAGTAAGATATAGGAATATCCCCATACCATCCACCATGCGGGCCCATGAATAACATCGGTTGTTAAAAATGACCCGAAATAAACATATTCGATACTAGTCCAGAAAAGATGATGAATGCTGTCCGTAAAGATAATACTTAAACCGAAAAGAGGAATTAGAAACAGTAATGAAATTGTTTTCCAATTGATCCATTTATCTCTACCTGTCCAGGAGAGAGCAAGCATCAGCCAGATAGGAGAAATGAAGACGATTCCCAAATATTTCAATTGTTCAAAAAGATAGGTTATTTGTTCTGAATTAGACCACCAAGCAATACCACTTCCCAATGCCCAAATTCCAACAAAAGAAAAAAGATATGTAAAATATTTTGCAGGTGTCATTTTTTGTTGAATAACAAAATTTTTCCATGCATAATACGCAAGAATAAAGCCAAGAATACCTGAGAAGAACAAAACAAACAGATATGTGTCGACTGGGTTAAACATCTTTTAACCATCTCCAACTATGAGTTTTTAGTACAAACTCAAATCATCCCACATCCCATCCATGACGTGGTACGTTACAATATCATAAACTCAGAGTCCTATAAAATATTAACCAATGAATACAACAAAATGGAGTTAGAAGACAAATAACCCTGTTTCATCAGGCGCAATGTTTATGTGCTCTTATTTATTTCACCTGCCGCTAAAGAAGAAAAAAGACCAACATGGGCTTGTAGATCAGCTCGGAAGATCGCTTCCTTGGCATGGAAGAGGCCTCGGGTTCAAATCCCGACAAGTCCACTTTTTTTTAAAATGTGATATCTTTCCAATCAAAATAAAAAACTGCGGCAATAAGTGCAATAACGGTAACAAGGATTAAAACCAGATTTGCAGTGAGATTTATTTCACCGAGTTTTAATGCATTATACGGCTGAAAATAATGCTTTAGTGAAATAAGGCCAAGTGCTTCATAATCTGGTATCATTTCAGCAATTGAATCAAAGATAAACATTGCTACAACAACTGCCATCATTACCACACTTGCTTTCATTTTTTCATCAAATAATGTTGAAATAAACAATCCAATGGCAACGATAGAGAAAAAGTAAGGTAGTGAAATAATGTGGGTGAGGGTAAGATACCAAAAATTTAGTTCTTCTCCTATTGCCACAGTTATCATCATAATCGTAAGCATGGCAACAAAATTAATGATGAGGACCATTGGCAATAACCCTAAGAATTTTTCAATGATAATTTGTTTTCTGGAAACCGGATTTGACATTAAGATATCTATTGTTTTCGATTCGATTTCTTTTGCAATACTTGATGCAGCAAGAAAACCAATGATGATCCCAAGGATAAGAACCCAGAAGATTTGATACATTTCAATATTTAAAAATCCCACATAACTCGCCATGTCTTCATACCCGGGGATAAAAGCAAATGGATCCAATGCTCCAGATTCACCCATTTCTACCATCATTTCCTCAAAAGCAGGAAACATCCCAGCGTATAACGCAGCCATTCCTGAAAAAAGAAGCGTGAGAATGAGCGTTGGTTTCCAGTAGTCTTTTATGGTTTGAATGGTAATGCAAAGACGAAGGATTTCAAGGATTCGTTGAGATGGAGTCTGCATTAGGTATCACCTTCCTCATCATAATATCTCATGAAAATATCTTCAAGACTAAACTCTTGGATTTCTAAATCAAGAATCGTATATTTTGCAATTTTTTTGATAACCTCATCGATATGATCTTCAGTGACAAACTCAATCCACCCATCCACGTTTTTTGCATTGGGAAACTGAGAAAGTTTTCTATCTGATTCTTTTATTTTCAACCTGATTTTTTTCCCTTTCTTCTTTTTTAAATCCTCAATTCGTTCGAAAGCAACAATATGACCTTTTCTAATAATAGCCACGCGGTCACATACTTTTTCTACTTCGCTAAGAATATGAGAAGAGAAAAACATGGTCCGTCCTTTCTTTTTCTCATTATGTAAAAACCGATAGAATTTTTGTTGTAATAAGGGATCAAGGCCACTAGTTGGTTCATCCATGATTACGATTTCAGGATCATCCATAAAGGCTTGTACGATTCCAAGTTTTTGTTTCATCCCTCGAGAATATGTTTTGATTTTTCTGTCAAGTGGTAATTCAAAAATATTTTGAAGTTCATGAAGTAATGATAGATCTGTATTTCTGATATCACTAAAATATTGAAGGCATTGCCGTCCAGTTAAATGCTCATATAATGAAAGTTCACCTGGTATATACCCCACTTTTTTTCGAACGTCTACGAGATGATCATTAATTTTTAATCCACCAACAAAAGCAGTTCCTGCATTAGGTTTTAAAAAACCAAGTAAAGTTCGAATTGTTGTTGTTTTCCCTGCACCGTTTGGACCAAGAAAACCAAAGATTTCTCCTTTTTTAACGGTAAATGAAATGTTATCCACCGCGATAACATCCTTATACTTTTTTGAAAGATGATTGACCTGAATGGCATTAGAATATGATGGTAGAGAAGATGATGATTGCGGAATGCTATCTTTTGGGGATGTTTCAGTTTTATTGTGTTTTTCCTCAGGTTCAAATTGAATATATCCCTTTAAACCGCATTCATCGCAGGTCACGATCTTTTTTTCTCCCGGTTGGCCTGTGACTTGGAATTGATGATGGCATTGAGGGCATTTCACTGATTTTCGTTTGGTTTCATCTGGCATTTTTTTCTTCACCTTGCAAAGAACCTAGCGAATCTTTAATTTCAAACTATATCAAGAAATAGTGATTTAAATGATTTCCTAAAAAAGTGGGCCAAGATAAAAACCAAGGAGAAGAATGATTGTTGAAAAAACAGTGATTAAGATATTATCATCGATTGGTCCAAATTCGTACCGTTCTACGATGGACGCAATAATTGCAGCAAGCACACCCCACCAAGCAATACCTACCATTCCTGCGAAGTAATAGCCAAGAGGAATACAAACGATGACCATGAATATGTTACCAATCGGATTTTTCGTTCGTTTTTTAAAAACAGCGTTTCTGACCACACCCGTTACTCCATCTCCAAAGGCCATGAACAATGGAGGAATGATTGCAATCCATGGTGTATCAACTACAAGCCAGATTAGAAAAACAGTTAATGCCCACATCAAACAAAAATTGACATCGTTTAAGTTATCCTCGGTTTGAAACCAATACAGGATTTTTCCAGTTTTATGTGGAATATAGGTAAAAACAGTAAGTACAATACCCGCGAGAAGAGGCATCCAGGGAGATGCAAAAAAGAAGGGTACAAGTAATACGACTACACCTCCTGCAAACATATGAATGATTTTTCTGTTATAATACACTGCAACGTTTTTTTCAAATCCTTTTTTTATCATAATTTCGTAAGAAAATTTGGTTCCCAATGTTACTGCAGTTGCATAAATACTAAGAATAAAAAACCAAATAATTTCACTGATGGTTACCGGTATCGAAGATAACATAACTCTTCTTTCAGACTAATTGAATAATCTTCAAATAGTTTTTGATTCTTTTAAAAAAAGAATGTGAGTTTCTCTCCTGTGAACGATGTTTGCCTACGTAACCTTTAAATAGCCAAACTACTGTTTTATATTTGTTTGGGTGTTACTTATGATTAGAACAAAGGTTGTCAACGATTCCACGGATCTCATTCCGCTCATGCGTGCGTTTGATACATCTGTTAAACAGGAAGTTTTCAAAGAAATACAATCTGAATGGTGTCCTCTTAGTGAAATTCGGGATAAGTATGGATCATCTGGGGAAAAAGCCCTTGAACTTTTCGATCGGATGAAACTAGTTGAAACTAAATGGACAACATCTGAAAACGGTGTCGATGGGAAACCTCAAAAAACCTATCGGTCATATTATTCAGCGTTTAACATTAATATATCATGTCCAGTTAATGAGATCAGCGAGATTTTTACCATTGCATCATTAAATGCTGAAGAATTTAAAAAATTAGAACAAGAGATTTTTGATTTTATTGGAACTAATGGAAAATTTGGCAACTCGGTTGCTGAACAGTTCAATCTTTCTACGTTAGCATTGAAAAGTATTGTAAAAAGATCGCATCAATTGAAATATAAAGGATTAAAATTAATTCAAGCATAGGTTAATTTTCATCTCTCTACTTCTTTTTTAATTATTTCACCAAAATGGAGTTTTAAAAAAAGTGAGATCTAATCTGTTCCAGTCATCAAAATCGTTTTTACCCCGACTTCCATCTGAATAATCAACCATTCGATACATGTACCCATAATTCATTACACTCTTATATGGTAACCATTTCCACCAGTTCAATTGCCATGGATACTTTCCTTCTTGATCATCACAGCCAGGGGTATTATCATGGAAAATACCAAGAGTGTGACCGCATTCATG
>CAYPUK010000076.1:0-4872 GCA_964414035.1 uncultured Thermoplasmatales archaeon
GTTGTTTTAAGATGAATGTGTTATTGACTTGGAAAAAAGGATATGATGAACCATTGGTTGTGGCGACGACATCAGCTAAACCATGGTTATGTGATAAGATGTATGGGAAACGATTTGGTATTGAATGTATGCATAAGGATTACAAATCTAATACATTTGATCTGGAACAAGGTGACCGATCCGAAAAGAATTGAAGCTATGTTGATCCCTATTGCGTTTGCATATGTTTTTTGTATGTTTGAAGGTGACCGGAAGGAGATGGCAGGTGAGGATATCAGTAAACCACTAAAGGGAAAAACAAGAATGGTTGGTCTTTTCCTTGAGGGTCTCAGAAGTATTTCCTGGCATTTGAGATGGTCTCATATCCAGCAGTTTAAACAATTCATCCGACAACTGTTATCTTTAGTTATTAAGGCATGGAAGATACGGTCATCATGCCTATTAGATGTTTAACAATTAGTGAAAAAATGAGTACTTGTGATCGAGAGATCTTGCGTCATGTTCTACGGTACGTGCGGTATCTATTCTCCGCTTAGCCCAAAAATTATTTTAATATCCTTAGTTGGATAAAAAATTTGATGTGGGATCTGTTAATCTAACATCAAAAGGCATATTATCAACCTTACAGAATAATTTTAAGGGTTAAATTCTAGGTGAAAATGTAACCTACTGAGACACAACAAATTTAGTTAATAAATAATCTATTGAGGTCATAAAATGGTAAGAAAAAAGAAGTTTTTCATTTAAATTTAAGATTGAAGTGAAAATTTATGCTTGAAGATTAATTATTTTTTTGAGTCTTATCAATTTTTAAATCTAATCGTCATGTATATCAATAGAAAATCTATTCATTTTTTTATCGATTAAATTTGGATAATGTTTGTAAACGGGAAATAAAATTATTATGAATTGTCTAGTAACCGGAGCTTCAGGATTCATTGGTAATGCATTAGTTCGCCGGCTTTGTAACGAGGATCATAAGGTCATAGGATTGATTCATAAACATGATCCACCTAAAAAACATTCAAAGGCAATATATATCATTGATGATATAGTAAATCCGGGTGATAACTTAAAAGAAGCCTGCAAGACTGTGGATGTAATATTTCATTGTGCTGCTTTTGTAAATGATTATGGTCCAAAGAAATTGTTTTATGAGATTAATATTGATGGCACAAAAAACCTTGTGAACCTTTGCAATGATTCAATTAATAGATTTGTTTTTTTAAGTCACATTCCGTATGAAAAAATCACTGCTTCAAATTATTATAATAAAACCAAAACCATATCTGAAAAATTTTTACAAGAGCAGTATAAATTAAAAGGTTTTCCAGTGGTAGTAATACGACCCGGGAATGTGTATGGGCCAGGAGCAACAACCTGGGTAGTTCGCCCGGTTCAATCAATAAAAAAAGAAAGTATTGCACTTATCGATCATGGCTCAGGAATATTTCTTCACACCTACATTGATAATTTAATTGATGCTCTTATCGCTGCAGCAGAAAAAGATAATGTTGTTGGTAAATCAATTGAAGTCACTGATGGAGATCATTCAGTTACTTGGGGTGCGTATCTTAATGATTTAGCTAAAATAGTTGGTAAAGATCCAATTAAGAAAAATTTATCCAAATCAACGGCGTTACTTATTGGAAAGATTATGATGCTTCTTCACAAAATATTTGGCATAAAACCATGGGTGACACCTCAAGCAGTTGAAACATTTACGAATACCAAAAAAGTATCAATTGATGAAGCAAGAAAACTTTTGGATTATTCGCCAAGGTTTTCATATAAGGAAGGTATGGAACAGGTTAAACAATGGCTAGAAAAAACAAATCGTATTCAATCATAATTTGTAAATAAATATGATGAAAAAAACGTTAAAAACACTTCAAAATTTGATTTTTTCGTCAATCGGCGATCATATTAAACCTGGATCTTTCAAAAGAACCATGGATATTACTTTTGTTTTGTTTGAAAAAGTAGCGTTTGCTTTCGAAGCAGCATCTGAGTTTTATATTAACGTATATCAAGAGATCGTTGATAAGGAACTACGATTACTCAATGATTATCAATTAAAAAATATGTTAGTTGTTGGATCTGGTTCTATCCCTGCAACACCGATACTCCTTGCTAAAAAAAGAAATGCACAGATTGTCTGCATCGATATTGATAAACATGCAATACAAAAATCTCAACATTTAGTAAAGAGAATGAAGTTGGATGATAAGATTAGTGTGAAATCTGGTGATGGCATTCATTTTTCATATGATAAATTTGATGCAATTTTTATTTTATATGGAATGAAAAGTCAAAAAGAAATCATTGATTCACTTTCAACCTCTCTACCTGAAAATACGCCAGTAATTTTACGTGTGGTTCCTCAAGATGATGCCGCATTAATTGATAACAAGCCATTTGATTTATCATCGCTTTTTACGGTTAAAGATAAGGTAAGATCGCATAGTTGGGGGTTGTTAGATTCATACCTTTTGGAAAATAAGTAATCAATTCAAAATTTGCTTATAGTGATTCACTTGTTTGACAATTTAGACACAATTACTTTTGAAAAATGAGATTGTGTTTCATTCTTAATTTCATCTTTTTGAGTAACTGTGATCGTAACTTCAGGTCCTATCTTTTCCTCAAATCGTTTTTTAAGTTCAGCAATAATTTTTTCAGATGAAATCTCAGGATTTTTCTTCTCATCGATGACTACTTTGATTTCGATATCATCTAACTGATGCTGAATGATTTGAAAATGAGTAATCTTATAAGAGTTAAAATATTCCATAGTTTTTGCAGGAATACCTGTGACTGCCAAGGGAGAAAGTGTTTTTCCATCTGGCAGATAAATTAGTTCTGATGCCCGCCCCTCGATCTTTTTAATCATATCTGATGTAATACCGCAACTTGTTTTCTTTTTAATTGGTGTAGCAATATCATCAATACCTTTGTACCTGATAATAGGTGTCCCTGCCCCATATAATTTTGTAATGACCGTATGACCCGCAGTATTTAATGGAACAGGTTGGTCTTCTTCATCTAAAAACTCAATTTTAACAAAATCGGAATGAACATGATAATCTCCTTCAATACATTCAAAACTCAGTGGACCACCTTCAGTAGTCCCATATGCATCTAGTACTCGTCTTCCATACGCAAGTTCAACGTATTGTTTTGTATAATCATCAAGCATCGATCCACTAGACAATATATAATCTGGATTCACTTGGTTCCCAAACCCCTTCTCTTTTAAATACGCGAGTTGGCGAAGCATATTGGGATCTGATCCTAAATAATCAGGTTGAAACTCATTAAGTATGTTCATGATCTTTTCGGGTTTTTCCCCTAAATGAAGATATTTAATATTTTCAAGTTTAAATAAACGGCTTACAACAGGAATTTTTTCAATAAAAAAAGCATTTTCAGCACTACCTGGTTCAGTATCAATAATTAGAACAACTTTTGACTTCCTCCAGTTTCCACCATATGCTTTCAATGCTCGAACAAATCCGAGTAAACTTTTAAGGGCTGAGAATCGATCAATTACTACAAATACTGGTTTACCGGTTGATCCAGAAGTAGAAACCGTAAAACTATTTCTTGGATTAAGATTTTTTGGTGTGATTCCATGAGGATAATTATTTCGTAGATCATCTTTAGTGATGAATGGAAGTTTGTTGATATCTTCAATTCCTTGTATATCCTGAGGATGAATCCCGTGTTTCTTATATTTCTCATGATACATCGGAACAGTATATGCATAATTGACAATACGTCTAAATTGATTATCTTGATATCTTTTCAATTGTTCTTCATTAAAATTCCAAAGTCTATTCACATCTGAAAGATACATTTTTGCTAAGCGAAGCATGAACGAAAGATCTGAAAATGGATTCATATGTGTTCACCTGGATGGTGTTGCTTACTCTGTTTTTGAGAATATCTTTATAAGATAAGTATATTTAACTTTGTTTGAACAATAGGTTTAGAGTGACTGATGATGAGTGCCTTTACATTAGCAAAAAGTTTTCTGCAATCAAAAATTCGGGAACATTATTCAAGAGATCACATTTTAAAATTACAAGAAAAAAAGGTGAGAAAACAATTACTTCATGCTTTTGATAATTCATCCTTTTATCATGAATTATACACATCAAATGGTATTTCTCGAGATGATCTTCAAACTATTGATCTAGAGAACATCCCAACTGTTGATAAAGAGATGATCATGGATCATTTTGATGACGTTGTTACGGTTGATGATATAACAAAAGATGACGTCCTTGATTTTTTAGATAAAAGTACACATACAAATGATTTATTCAAAAACAAGTATCATATTCTTCATACCTCTGGGTCATCAGGTAAACTTGGAATCTTTGTGTATTCAAAAAAGGAATGGGATACCCTTTATCCATATATCACAAGTGTTTTTGATTTTAATTTTCGAAAACATAAATCCGTGTTCATCGGAGCGGTAGGAGGGCATTTTACTGGTGCAAGTTTTATTTCATGGTGTACCAATGGAGTAACTCGATTTTTTTGCGACCCATTAATCGTTGATGTAAACGATCCCTTAGATGATATCATTCAGCGGCTCAATGATTTTCAACCAGATATTCTTGGTGGATATTTCAACGCATTAAAAGTACTTGCTCAAAAACAAGAAGAAAACGAATTACAAATCAATCCAAAGATTCTTACGAATTGTGGTGAAGGATTAAATCAAAAAGATAAAGCATACATTGAAAACGTGTTTCAAGCACCTATGTCTAACTTGTACAGTTTTGCAGAATGTTATGTGCTTGGATTTGGTAAGAAAGAATATGATGGGATCTATCTTCGTGATGATCTCTGTCTAGTGGA
>CAYPUK010000077.1:0-1518 GCA_964414035.1 uncultured Thermoplasmatales archaeon
TAAAGATGTCCAAAGAGGACTTTTTTCAGATGGAAAATGTGTTAAGTAGAAAAGTTAGATATTTGGTAGTTCGGTCATTGCTTTTTCAATGAGTTCTTCTGGATGAGCATAATCTATGATTTCCTCACCATGATATGCATCATATGCAGATAAATCAAAATGACCATGACCACTATTTGCAAACACGATGGTTCGTTCTTCATTATCCCTTTTTGCCATTTTTGCAAAATCAATTGCTGCTTTTACCGCATGAGCTGCTTCTGGAGCAACCACAAAACCTTCGGTTTGAGCAAAAAGTATTGCCGCATCAAAAATATCCTTTTGATAATAGGCTACGGCTTCCATATATCCTTCTTTTGTCAGTTTAGAAAGCAGTGGTGAATCGCCATGATACCGTAGGCCACCCGCATGAATAGCGGCGGGAACAAAACTATGGCCTAATGTATGCATTTTTAACAGTGGTGTTAATCCCACGCTATCTCCAAAATCATACCGGTATTGTCCTTTTGTTAACGTTGGACACGCAAGTGGTTCAACAGAAACAATCTTTGTGTCTGGATGAGAGCCATTAATTTTATCTTGAACGAATGGAAAAGCTGCACCAGCAAAATTACTACCTCCACCCACGCAACCAAGAACTACATCGGGATAATCATCTATTTTTTCAAATTGTTTTTTCATTTCAAGTCCTATGATACTTTGATGAAGAACGACATGATTCAATACTGATCCAAGTGCATAATTCGTGTTCTCATGTGTTGCTGCATCTTCCACTGCTTCACTAATTGCTATACCAAGACTACCACTAGTATCGGGTAATTTCTCACGAATCTCTTTTCCAACATTAGTTAGATTAGTTGGACTAGGATAGACTTCAGCTCCCCAATTTTGCATCAATACTTTTCGATATGGTTTTTGTTCATAACTGCATTTTACCATGTATACTCGGCATTGTAAATCAAACAATCCTGTAGCAAACGCTAAAGCTGATCCCCATTGTCCAGCTCCGGTTTCTGTTGCAATTCGTTGTACTCCTTCTTTCATATTGTAATAGGCTTGAGGAACTGATGAATTTGGTTTATGACTTCCAGGAGGACTCACCCCTTCCCATTTATAATAGATTTTAGCTGGAGTTTTCAATGCTTTTTCCAATCGTTCTGCACGAATCAGGGGACTTGGTCGCCAAATTCGATAAATCTCTCTTACTTCTTCAGGAATAGGAATATATCGCTCTTGGCTCATCTCTTGTTTAATCAATGCTTTTGGAAAGATGGCTTCTAAATCATGTGGTCCAATTGGTTGTTGTGTTTGTGGATTTAACGGTGGATCAAGTGGTGTTGGTAAGTCAGCTTGGATATTATACCATTTATCTGGAAGTTCATTTTCATCAAGTAATATTTTTTTCATGAATCTCTCCTCAACGAATCCTCACCTTGGTAGAAAACAATTGTTTTCTTTTAACCTTTTGGTAAAATTTCGTCTTCAAAGACTGCTAAAACAGTAATCTTTTTATGACTT
>CAYPUK010000078.1:0-7608 GCA_964414035.1 uncultured Thermoplasmatales archaeon
TTTCAAAATTTAACCATAATGGTTATAGGACGGATATTTATACTCTGCAGATATGCCACGGTGTGGACGGTTACGAAGTTTCATCAGAGAATTCAAAGAATCAGAACGATCCGAAAAATTATCTTTTATTCCACCGTTTATCATCTTGGCCCTTGAACTCATCTTACTTGTTCATGCATTAATAGAAGATACATCAGACCTTCTCGTAGTTGAACTCACATCTATCTTACTTGTAATCTCCATCATTGAAATCCTATTGGTCAGTAGAGAAATCCATGAACATTATGAAAACGATAGTTTCCAACAAGAAATGACTTTTAGACTAGACGATTTTATCTTAGAACGACACATGGATAATGTTTCCCATATCGTCCAAGAATTCCTCAAAGAGAATAAGCAATATTGTAAGCATCGAAACACAATTTACCATCTTGCTTGTCAAATAATGGATACTCATAAACGGGAACTGTGGGAGAAAACATTACGGACCAGATTAAAACGATTTATGAAAAAACCAAGAAAGATACGATTAGAGACATCATTGAATTGTTTATGCAAAAATATCCTGAATATCGAAAGGATCCTGAACGAGTCTATGAAATAACCGCCCATTTGATAGAAGATTATAATTAGAAGGAAAAACGAAATAACATCAGATTATTTTTTGTTCAACTAAACAATCTCTCCCTTTTTTATCACAGTGTTAACATGATTTATACCAAAATGGTATGGCATCATCTGATAATTAGAAACATCAAGAACAAGAACATCAGCTTGTTTACCTACTTCTAAACTACCAATTAGATCCTGTTGTTTTATCGCACACGCTGCATTAAAAGTAGCAGCAGTTAATGCTTCAGCTGGAGTCATTTTCATATTAAAGCATGCTAGTTGCATCATAAACTGCATATTTTCAACATAACAATTCGGATTGAGATCAGTTGCTAAAGCTATAGGAACACCTGTATCAATCATCGTTCGAGCTGGTGCATATTCATTCATCATTAGTGAAAACGGTGTTCCAGGAAGCATGACTCCAATAACCTGCTTTTCAGCCATCATCTTCATACTTTCTTCATTTGTTTTTAGTAAATGTTCAGCACTAATTGCACCAACTTCAGCAGCAAGCATTCCACCACCAGTATCAACAAGTTCATCAGCATGAATCTTTGGGATAAGCCCTACTTTTTTTCCAGCTTCTAAAATATGCTTTGATTGATCAATAGAAAAAAAACCTTTTTCACAAAAAACATCACAAAACTGAGCACGGTTTTGTGCCATAGGAATCATTTCATTTATTACTAAATCAACATATTCTTCATCACTCATCTCTTTTGGAACCGCATGAGCGCCTAAAAACGTGGAAATAATATCAACGGTATGACCCTTATTGAGTTGATTTTGTACATCTAAAATTCGTTGTTCAGTTTCAACGTTTAGTCCATACCCACTTTTTGCTTCACACGTCGTTGTACCATATTTAAGCATGGTGTCAAGACGACGTTTACTCTGTTGATATAACGAT
The DNA here is from genome assembly GCA_964414035.1 of uncultured Thermoplasmatales archaeon. GTDB lineage: Archaea > Thermoplasmatota > E2 > DHVEG-1 > DHVEG-1 > EX4572-165. Next base: position 1,526 of record CAYPUK010000078.1, read on the forward strand.
TCAAAGGAAGCTTTTCGAGTATGAGAAACCGTATAATCAATACCGCCTCCTTTTTTCTTAATGTCCATATAGGATAATCCGTGTAGTTTCCAATCAAGTTCAAATTCTCTAGATCCCCCAAACACAAGATGGGTGTGTGGATCAATGAAACCTGGCGTCACGATTTTACCTGTTGCATCAATGACTTTTTTTGCAGTATATTCCAGATCAGTACCAACATCGACAATCTTTCCATCATCAATCGCAAGCATTCCATGGCGAATGATTCCTAACTCATTCATCTCTTTTTTTGTTCGAGGATGATTTGGACCTTGTAAGGTAATTAGTTCTTCAGCATTTGTTATGAGCAAATCAATCGAGTTCATAGGGAACAATCCAAATGGTTAAAAGACAACCCTTAATTAAGGGTTTACGGTGATTTAATTGGATCAAATCGTTGAATGTGTCCCTAATTTCAGTGAAGGTAAAGATAAAGCAATTATCAATGCAATTACTGCAGCTGCTCAATCAGTTGAAGGAGTAAAAGTACTCAATGTTGATGCTGGAGAAGATTTTAATAGAACGGTATACACTTTTGTTGGATCTCCTGAAGATGTATTAGAAGCAGCATTTCAATCTGCAAAAGTTGGCACCGCTCTCATTGATATGCGTCATCATAAAGGTGAACATGCCCGTATGGGTGCATTGGATGTTATGCCATTTATTCCTATTAGCGGAGTAACTGACAAGGATTGTATAGAGTTATCCAAAAAATTCGGTAAACGAATGGCCGAGGAACTTAACATTCCTGTTTTTTTGTATGCAAAATCAGCATCGAAGCCTGAGCATGTAAAACTTCCAAATATTCGAAAAGGTGAGTATGAGGCACTTGGAGAAAAATTCAAGGATTCTTCATTTAACCCTGATTTTGGCAAAGCTGAATTCGTTCCGAAAAGTGGAGCAACAGCAACCGGTTGTAGAGATATTCTCATTGCATATAATATCAATTTGAGCACAAATGATAAAAGTATTGCATCTAAAATCGCTGGCGTTATTCGAACCAGTGGACGAGTGAAAAAAGATGAAGAGGGCAATAAAATCATTGGCCCCGATGGAAAAGCAGAACGCATCCCTGGAAAGTTCAAGGGGGTGCAAGCAGGAGGAATGATGTATGATGAAAACACATCTCAAGTATCAATGAATCTATTGAATTACAAAGATGTAAATATGCATGATGTGTATGAAACGGTCAAAGAAGAAGCAAAACAATATGACGTCTCCGTTTCTGGGAGTGAAATCGTTGGATTGGTCCCAAAAGAATCATTAGTAATTGCAGGAAAGTATTACGCAAAACAAGAGAACAAAGACATTGCTGATGAGGACGATCTTGTTTCACTTGCTATTCAAAAACTTGGTCTTTCTGATTTATATGAGTTTAAACCAGATGAAAAGGTAATAGAATATATGATCGAAGAACAAGGACCACTTGCATCATCAAAGATTTCCTCGTTTTTATCTGAACTTTCGTCTTCATCTCCAGCACCAGGTGGAGGAAGTGTCGCAGCTCTCTCTGGAGCACTTGCTGCAGCTCTTGACTCTATGGTTTGTCAATTGACGCTTGGAAAGAAAAAATATGAGGATGTACAAGATGAAATCTCAGATATGAGTCATCAAATAAAAAAATTACAGAGAAGATTAACTGAACTCATCGATGAAGATACAAATGCTTTTAATGATGTAATGGCTGCATTTAAAATGCCAAAAGCAACTGAAAAAGAAAAAAAGAAGCGATCTGAAGCAATTCAAAAAGGATATAAAAAAGCAGCAGAAATACCATTAGAAACAGCAAAAACAGCAAAAAACGTATTACATCTCTCAATTGATGTTGCAAAAAAAGGAAATAAAAACTCGATTACTGATGCAGGAGTTGCTGCCTTACTTGGCTACACTGCAGTTCATGCTGCTGCGTTAAATGTTGAAATTAATCTTGGATCAATTAAAGATATTGATTTTGTCAAGCAAATGAATGAAGAGTTACAATTGCTTCGTGATGAATCTGAAAAGGAAAAAAGTATGGTTGAAGATATTGTTGCAAAACATTTGTAAATTGAAGAAGAAAACCTTTAAAATGAATAATGTCTCAAGTTAGTTGACCACTATGAAATCAGATATTGAAATTGCCCATGAAGCCCAATTACAAGATATTTTCAATGTTGCTGAAAACGCAGGGTTAAGAAAAGAGGAGATTACTCCCTGCGGAGATTTTAAAGCAAAAGTATCGTTTGATGCGATAAATCGTTTACGAAATCATTCTGATGGAAAACTAATCCTGGTTACCACTATGAATCCAACTCCCGAAGGGGAAGGAAAAACAACGGTTACCATTGGTCTTGCTCAGGCATTATCAAAACTTGGAAAAAAAACGATGCTTGGTATCCGTGAACCATCACTTGGACCAATTATGGGAATGAAAGGAGGTGCTACTGGTGGCGGTTATGCTCAAGTTGTTCCTATGGAAGACATTAATCTTCATTTTACTGGTGATATGCATGCGATAACAAGTGCTCATAATCTGCTTGCTAGTTTACTTGATAATCATTTACATCATGGAGATGCGTTTCATATCGATCAGCGGTATATCGTCTGGCCTCGTGTGTTAGATATTAGTGATCGGGCTCTTCGAAACGTGGTCGTTGGATTGGGTGGTCCGAAACATGGTGTTCCTCATGAGAATTCATTTGCAATCACTCCAGCTTCAGAGATCATGGCTATTCTTTGTTTAGCAAAAGACTTACAAGATTTAAAAGAACGTATCTCTCGGATCATTGTTGCTTATACGTATGATGATAAACCGATTTATGCAAAGGATTTGAAAGCAGTCGGTGCGATGAGTGCATTGGTAAAAGATGCGATGAAACCTAATCTTGTGCAAACACTTGAAGGAGTCCCTGCATTTGTTCATGGCGGACCTTTTGCAAATATTGCTCATGGAACAAGTAGTTTGATTTCTACGAAGATGGGATTGAAACTTGCTGATTATTTTGTGACCGAAGCTGGATTTGGATCGGAACTTGGTGCTGAAAAATTCTTTAATATTGTCTGTCGTACTGGAAAACTTAACCCAGATGGTGTGGTTCTTCTTGCAAGTATTCGTGCGTTGAAACGACATGGGCAAGGAGACGGAAGAGAAGCAGTGAAAAAAGGTCTGTCAAATCTTGAAAAACATTTAGAAAACATTCAATTGTTTGGTGTACCTGTAATTATTGGCTTGAATCATTTTATTGATGATAATGATGAAGAAATTGAAATTGTTGAATCGTTTTGTGAGGAAAAAAATGTTCCTTTTGCGGTCGTAGATGTTTGGAGTGAGGGAGGAGAAGGTGGAATTGAGCTTGCTGGAAAACTTGTTTCACTAATGCAACTACAACCATCCAAGTTTAAACCATTATATGATCTTGATTTGTCAGTGAAAGAAAAAATCGAGTTGATTGCTAAAAAAATATATGGTGCTAATCGAGTGGTGTATGGTGTTGAGGCCGAACAAGACTTGAAATTATGCACGCGTCATGGATTAGAAAATCTTCCGATTTGTGTTGCTAAAACACAGTACAGTCTTTCTGATGATGCAAGTTTGTTAGGAAGGCCTAAAGATTTTAAGATCACGGTTAGAAACATTCGGTTTTCTGCTGGCGCTGGTTTTCTAGTGCCCATGACTGGAAAAATCACGACCATGCCAGGGCTTCCTGCAACGCCAATGTCTGATTTCATCAATCTTGACGATCATGGAAATATTCATGGGTTGTATTGAAAACAAATCTTGTTAATACATTATGAGAAGCATACATTCATATAACCCAAACCATATTCCATTTTGAAGTTGGCTGTGGGGGTATCACTTTTGACCAATGAAAATCTGAATCAGCACGCACAAGACATTCTTTCCAGATTAGATGATCAAAAAAAGAAAGCAATTTCAGCTCAAGAAGTAGCTGAAGAATTAGAAAAATTCTTGGAATATGGTGTTCCAGTTAAGCAAGCAAAGCAGACGTTACTAAAAAAATTTGGAGTGAACACATCAGTTCCACCCGGTGATGTTGATCGAACACTTCTTGCTGATCTGCAACCTAATACAAGAAATGTGAAACTTGTTGCTCAAGTAGTATCGGTTAATCCTAAAGATATCATGGTAAAAGGTCAGCCAAAAACCATTTTTACTGGATTGTTACGTGATGAAAGCGGCACATTACCATTCACTGCATGGGATAAACCTGCGATTAATGAAGGAGACATTGTTGAAATTGCAAATGCATACACTCGGGAATGGCGAGGGAAAGTACAACTTAATTTTGGTAATCAAGTAATGATCGAGCAAAAAGAAAAAGATGCATTACCTAAAGAAACATTTGAACCAAAGAAAGTAACCATTAATGAAATAAATCCACTTGTTGGCACTGTTGAAGTAACTGCAAAGATTTTATCGGTAGAAGAAAAGGAGATCACAGTTGATGATGAGAAAAAAACCATGTATACTGGGGTGCTTGGTGATTCAACAGGTAAGATTCCTTTTACTGCTTGGAAAGATTTTGGTCTTTCGAAAGATTCAACGATTCATATTAAAGGAGGTTATGTAAAATCATTCCGTGGGATGCCGCAGGTAAATATTGATGAGAATGCTGAAGTAAAAAAACAAAAGAAACAGATTAAAGAATCAGATATTCCAACGCGATCACTTCGTCTGTTTGAAGTTGATGATAATCCGGGTTTGTTTGATGTGCATGTTTCTGGTCGAGTCATTGAGATTCAACAAGGATCCGGCATTATTCTGCGTTGTCCTGAATGTAATCAGGTGCTTAGAGAAGATGGTTGTCGAGTTCATGGAAAAGTCGATGGCATTCCAGATTTACGAATTAAATGCGTGGTGGATGATGGAACTGGGTCAGTTAAAACCGTGTTGAATAAAGAGCAAACTGAGCAGGTGATTGGAAAAAAAATGGATGAATGTAAGCAACTGAATCCTGAAGAATTACATTCGTTAATGAATAAATCATTGTTTGCTCGAGTTGTTAATATGAAAGGGAATGCATTACAAGATTTTTATGGATCCTCGTTTTTAGCAAATTCCTTTGACGTTGTTGATGAGGATGTGGAAGAAAAAGTTGATCGGGTTCGTAGTGCATTGGAGGAGTTAGCATGAAACGGGAACATGCATGGCGAGTGTTTGCCATGGAATATAATGATTCGATGATTGCTATGAAAGGGGAAGGAAAGATGGCTCCGTCATATGTGGTCACTCCTCTTGGTAGTAAAGTGAACCGATTGTTTTTTGTTGGAGTGCTTACTGATGTTGAGGTGATGAGTGAAGATGGTAGTTTTGTTCGAGCTCATGTTTCTGATCCTACCGGGGTTTTCACGTTGTTCTCTGGGCAATATCAACCAGAGATGACTGAAAAACTTCAATCGTTTGATGTTCCTTCATTTGTCGCGGTGACTGGGAAGTCACGATCGTATCAACCTGAAGATGGTGATGCGATGTATGCATCTGTTCGTCCTGAGGAAATCGTTGAAGTGAATGCTTCAATTCGAGATCAATGGATTTTGGAAACGATTTTACATACGAAAGAGCGTATTGAAGCAGTAAAAGAAGCATCATCTATGGATGAGGTAACGTCTGATGCATTGGTAAATCTTGGTTTTTATAAACCTCTTGCTGAAGGTGTTTCTCTTGCATCTGATCGGTATGATCGGTTACTTGTAGAGAAATATGTGCAAATGCTTCAGGATGCAGTGGATTATGTGAGTATGGGTGAGCAATCTGAACCCGTTACAACTGAACTTGATAGTTCGTCATCTCAGTCTTCTACTAAATCTTCGGGTAAGGAACCAGTGATGCCTTCTGCGGTTGATGAAAGTGATGAGGAAGCAGAAGAAATCGTGCTGAATGTTATTAGATCGCAAGAGGGAGAAGATGGGATTTCTTGGGATGAGATCACCAAGAAATGTGAAAAAGAAGGACTTGATGAAACAAAGGTTGATGAAACATTGAATTCATTGATGGATAAAGGATTGATCTACGAACCTGTTTTAGGAACGATTAAAACAACGTA
>CAYPUK010000079.1:0-39003 GCA_964414035.1 uncultured Thermoplasmatales archaeon
GATAAGGATGGATTTCAGTTAGAAAACAATATTATCCCGGTTAATGTTGGTGATAACTGGCATAATGTGACCCGGCCACAAGAAGGTAACATTGAAGGAAAAGTCTACTTTGATGAAAATGATAATGATGCATATGATGCTGGTGAAGAGATTACTGGCGCTTCCATTGATGTGGTGTATACAAGTACGGGTACAAACAAGGTGGTTGAAACCATTACTACTGATGCTAATGGTGATTATGAGACTTCTTCATTCTTACCAGGATCTTACGAGTTAAACGTCACCAAACTTCCAGAATATGAAACCTTAACCTCTGTTACCATTGAAGAAAATAAGACAACGATGGAAAATGTCTCAATTGAGTATGCAAAGATTTTGGTGTCTGGTGAAACGCTTCGAGAAGACACGAATCAACCTATTTCCAACATAAACATTAGCTTTGCTGCGGATATTTCTGTTGAAAACAATACTGCAAATGACTCAGAAGCCCAATCTGGTGCTGATGGTTCATACTCTTTAGAACTGATGCCCGGTAGTTATACAGTTGATGTAGCAGAACGAGTAAATGAAAGCGGAACCATGGTCCAATACACGTTTACTGGAACTCTAACGATTTCTGTCGGTCAGGATCCCGTAATCTATGATATTAGCACGGCCCGGGAAGAAGAATAATAGTTGCTTCTTCACTTTCCTTTTTTCTTTCTTTTCTTCAGTATCTTTTTTAACACCTTCTTTCTTATACTTTTTTTATGCTTTCTATTGATCAAGGTAAAAAAGCAATTACTTTTGCTCGATCCGTTCTTTCCTCTACAGTAAAAAACGAAAGTATTGCTGATGAGTCATTACCATCTATTTTTGATGAACATCATGGTGTATTTACCACGCTACACAGTTATCCATCCCATCAATTACGAGGCTGTATTGGTATTCCAGAACCGGTCATGCCATTGAAAAAAGCACTCATTGAATCAGCACAATCAGTAACTCATGATCCTCGCTTTCCTGTTTTACAATCTGATGAATTAGACCGCATTATTGTAGAACTGACTATTCTTACTAAACCACAGATTATTGAAGAAAAAAAACCGGAAAAAATCTTAGATGCAGTAGAGGTTGGTCGAGATGGCCTTATCATTGAACAGGGATTCTATAAAGGTTTACTCCTTCCTCAAGTACCTGTTGAACAAGGTTGGGATAAGAACACATTCCTTCAACATACTTGTTTGAAAGCAGGACTGCCAGGTGATGTTTGGATGGATGAAAGAACTATTATTAAAAAATTCACTGGTCAGATTTTCACCGAAGTAAAACCGTTTGGTGAGGTTAAGGAGAAAACATTTGATGAATCATGAACTAGTCATTGAAGGAAATGCATATGTGAATCAATCCTTTCAACAGTGTTGCATTGGTATTGATGGCGGAAAGATCACTGCGATTAAAAAAGTGTTAACTGGAGATAAACGTAAACGATTTTCCAAAGAACTTCTTCTCCCTGCAGGGATTGATGTTCATGTTCACTTTAGAGATCCAGGAATGACACAGAAAGAAACTTTTCAAACTGGTTCACTTGCTGCTGCTTTTGGTGGTATTTCCTGTGTTTTTGATATGCCAAATACTCGTCCAGCAACAAATACTTTAGAAACACTTATTGATAAACAAAAAATTGCTGATCGAAAAAGTTTTGTTGATTATGGATTACATGCAGGCATTACAAAAAAACTGTTGTCAGATGAACATTTTGCTCATCAACTATCTTCTCACTGTCATGGATTTAAATTGTTTCTTGGGGAAACAACGAATTCATTAACGCTTCCATCTGAATTAATTGAACCCGTGTTTACAGCGATTAAACCATTAAAAAAACCAGTTTTCATTCATGCAGAGGACAATACTTGTTTACAAAAACATAAACGAGTTGAACAACGAGTTATTGATCATCATGCAGCTCGTCCTCCGTTTTGTGAAACAGAATCAATTAATCAAGTACTTTCGGCAGCAAAAAAGAGTGAAACACCAGTGCATATCTGTCATGTATCTTCTGCTGCAGCAGTAGACCTCTTAAAAGATAAACCGTCTTTTGTTAGTTTTGGAATCACACCTCATCATAGTTTATTACACGTTGAAAACACAACTGTTCCAGCAACCTGGTTGAAAGTAAATCCTCCTCTTCGCTCAATGAAGGATCAAATCCGTTTGTTTGAAATCATTCAACAAGGAAATGTCTTTTTATTAGAATCAGATCATGCCCCTCATACTTTAAAAGAGAAAGATACAGATTTTGCTACTGCATCTTGCGGCATCCCAGGAGTTGAAACTATGTATCCGTTGTTTCTTGCTTTGGCTGCAAAACAACATCTTTCTTTTCCACGAGTTATTTCATTACTTACAGAACACCCCTCTCAACTGATGCAACTTTCAAAAGGATTTATCGCTCCAGGTTACGATGCAGATATTATTGCAATAGATCGAAGAAATTTACAGCACATTTCTATCGACAACTTACATTCCAAAGCTGACTGGTCGCCCTTTGAAGGATTTCCTGCTCTGTTTCCTTCAACTGTGTTTATCAGAGGAAAACAAGTAATTGAAGATTATGAACAAGAGGTTTCAGCAGGATACGGAAAAATGGTATCAATACCTTAAAAGATTGTCTAAACTATTGTTTGAAAATGTCGGAATTTTTAATTGATAAAACAAGATACGGAGAAAGCAATGAGGCCATGTAAGATCAGCGAACTCCTTTTCGTTTTTTTAAAAGGATTAGCAATGGGATCAGCTGATATCATCCCTGGTGTTTCTGGGGGAACCATTGCTCTTATCACTGGTATTTATGAACGATTTGTTTTTGCATTACAATCAATAAACATCCATTTTTTGTATTATTTCATGTTAGGATTTAAAGACAAAACAAATTTTAAAAAAGCAAAAAACTCGTTTTTCTCTATTGATTTTTTGTTTCTAATTCCGTTAGCAGTAGGTATTGCCTGTGCATTTTTAACTTTAGCAAATATCCTTGGTTTTCTCTTAGAAACAGTTCCAACGCAAACATTTGCTTTCTTCTTCGGATTGATTTTTGCTTCGGCCTTTTATGTGTATTATACGCACAAATCAATATTTAAATTAAATTCAATGTTATTTATTGGCCTTGGTATTCTCTTTGGATTTTTAATCGTTGGTTTAGAAAGCATTCAACTAGATCATTCTCCCTTAATGATCTTTGCATCAGGGATAATATCGTTTTGCGCTATGATATTGCCGGGTCTTTCTGGAGCGTTTATTTTACTTGTTCTTGGTCAATATGAATTTTTATTAGATGTACTTAGACAACTCACTCATTTTGAATTTGGTATGATCCTGTTTGTTTTTTCTTACATCTTTGGAGGACTTATTGGATTACTTGGTTTTTCTCGAGTGCTCTCCTTTTTGTTTTCAAAATACAAATCAGCAACTATTGCATTTATCACTGGTTTAATGATAGGAGCGTTACGAAAACCAGGAATGGAAATGTTACGCCATCCCGATAATCTAGCATTTACTTTGGGTTCCTTAGTTCTTGGGATTCTTGTAGTTACCTTTTTTAGTGTGTACGAATTGAAAATAAAGAAAACATCGATGAAAAAGTAAATTTGTTTTTAGATGAATAATATTTTTCAATCACTAGTAGTTGTTTATATTGTATGGATGAAGCAGTAAAAGTGTTAGCTCAGCAAATGGTTAAAAAAATTGATCGAAAGATTCGTCGTGAACTCAAAGCTAATTTTGTGAGAATGGGTAGAACCATTGATATTGGTGCTGATGGAACACCGACAAAAATGATTGATAAACTTGCTGAGGAAGTTGCACTAAAAACCTTAAAAAGATCTGATGTAACGGTTAATCTTCTGAGTGAAGAGGTGGGTTTTATTGATAATGATGCTGAGTATACGTTTGTGTTAGATCCTGTTGATGGCACGCGTAATGCATGTCGAGGTATTCCTTTTTTTTCAGTATCATTAGCAGTTGGTCGGCATAGTCTCTCTGATGTGGAGTATGGTATTGTTAAAAACGTTGCAACAGGTGATGAGTATACTGCAGAAGCTGGAATGGGAGCGTTTTGTAATAAGAATCACATTCTTGTTCCAGATGTAGCAGCACAACAACCATTATATTCAGTTACGCTTGGAAAACGCTGTGACGAAAAAACACTTGATATGGTAAAAGATGCGGTGGTCCGATCTCTTGGTGCAGCCTCCCTTGAGATGTGTTTGGTTGGAACTGGTGCACTTGATGCATACATTGTTGGTCGAACATTTATGAGAGTTACTGATATTGCTGCTTCCACCTTGTTTTTGCGAGAAGCAGGAGGTTTTGTTACTGATCTTCATGGCGATAGTTTAGATATGACCTTAACACTTGATGAACGAGCAAGCTTTGTTGCTGCTGGAAATATGCAATTGATTAATCGATTGATTTCTCTTTGAGAAAACAAAAGTTAAAAAGTTAGTTTGTATTGTCTACTCTTATGACACTTACAGAAAAAATCAAAACTCAGGTTCAAGAAGGTCCATTACATTTTTCACTTATTGATCCTGAGGATCAACGTCCAGAAGAGGCAGGAAGACTTGCAAAAACTGCTGAGGATCTTGGAACATTTGCTATTATGGTCGGAGGTTCTACACTTGCATCAAGCGAGCAGGTTGATGAAACAGTGAAAGCGATTAAAGAACATTCCAATCTTCCAGTTATTTTGTTTCCTTCTGGTGCAAAGTTCTTAAGTAAATATGCCGATGCAATATTTTTTATGAGTCTTTTAAACTCACGTAATATTGATTTTGTAATTCGTGAGCATGTTCAAGGTGCACCTTTTGTAAAGCATGTTGGTATTGAACCGATTTCCATGGGTTATTTGATTGTTGAACCCGGGATGACTGCGGGAAAGATGGGCCAGGTCGATCTTGTAAAAAGAGACGATATAAAAACCGCTGTAGGATATGGATTATCTACGGAGTTTCTGGGTATGGATTTTTTCTATCTTGAAGCTGGGTCCGGTGCCTCAGATCCTGTTTCAAACGAAATGATTGCAGCTGTATCTAAAAGTATAAACATACCTCTTGTTGTCGGTGGCGGTATAAGAGATGCAAAAACTGCTAAAGAAAAAGTGATGGCTGGTGCGGACATCATCGTTACTGGAACGGCTTTGGAAAAGGATGAGGATGTGAAAGAAACGATTGGGGCTATGATTCATAGTTTAAAATAAGTTGATGTTGAGATTGAATAGTATGAAACAAGTTCTTGTAGCAATTACGGGTGCATCTGGAAGCATTTATGGTGTACGCTTACTACAAGAATTACAAAAAAAAGATGTTACTGTTCATCTTATTTTATCTGATACTGCAAAACAGATTATTCCTTATGAAACAGATGAGACCGTTGAATCAGTGAGTGATTTAGCTGATGAAGTTTATGCTAATGATGATCTATTTACTGGTCCAGCAAGTGGATCTTTTCAAATCGATGCAATGATTATTGTTCCATGTAGTATGAAAACACTTGCTGCTATTTCTAACGGTTATGCGAATCGATTGATCACTCGGGCTGCTAGTGTGATGTTAAAGGAGAATAAACCATTAGTTGTTGTTCCTCGGGAAACACCATTAGATCTAGCTGGATTGCAGAACATGCTACAAGTGCATCAAGCAGGAGGAATCATTCTTCCAGCTGCACCGGGTTTTTATCATGATCCTAAAACAATTTCAGATCTTGTTGATTTTATCGTTGGAAAAATATTAAATCAATTATCTATCTCACATGAATTGTTTAAACGATGGGGATAAGAAGAAAATTTAATATATTTTTTTTAGTGTTGTTTACAGATATTAATAAAATTAGTAAAGATTTGTTCTCCGTATTCAGTGTTGTTTACTTCTGGATGAAATTGTAGACCAAAGAATGGTTTTTCTTTATGCATAATTGCTTGATAGTTGCAATTCTCACTTTTTGCTAGATTTTTCATTGAATCTGGAAGAACCGTTATTTCATCATTATGTGATTCCCAAACGATTGATTCCTTTGGAACCTTTGTAAAAAGCGGGTTTTGTTCATCAAGTAAGATAAGTTTTATTTTTCCAAACTCGGGAATTTTTGATGGTTTTGCATCACCACCAAAAAAACGAGCCATGAATTGATGACCTGCACAAATTCCAAGGATTGGAATGTCTGCATTTTTCAGGTATTCATCACAGTTACCCAGTTCATTCTCTAGTCCAATCCGGGGTGCCCCTCCAGAAAGAATCAAACCATCCACTCCTTCATCAACCAATGAGTCCCAAGAGGAGGTATTTGGAACGATTTTAGTTGTTGCATCAAGATATTTTAGCATTCGCCATTCTCGATGCGTCCACTGTCCTCCATTATCTATAACATAAATTGAAACCATATGTGCCATCAAACCTCATATAATAGCATCTTTTTTATTCCCATTCAATTGTTCCCGGTGGTTTGTTTGTAACATCATACACAACCCGGTTAATATCATTACCTAACGTGTTTGTAATTCGATTTGAAATCGTATCGATGACCTCATGAGGAATGGTACTAAATGAACAACTCATCGCATCCATACTTTCTACAGCTCTAATCGCAATCACATGACCATATGCTCTTTTATCACCATGCACACCGACTGATTTAACTGGCAGAAGCACAGCGAAATATTGCCAGGGTAGTGTCATTTTTTGTTCAGCTGCAGCTTTTTCAATTTCTTCTTCAACAATGGCACAGGCTTCACGAACGATTTCCGTTCGTTTTGGCGTGGCTTCACCCATAATACGGATAGCAAGACCAGGGCCAGGAAAGGGTTGTTTTTCTGAAACAGAAACCTGTAATTCTCTGGCAAGTTCCCTAACCTCATCTTTGTATAAATCTCTGAGAGGTTCCACAAGTTTTAAATTCATTTTTTCAGGAAGACCGCCAACATTATGATGAGACTTAATGGTGTCTCTAAGTTCACCTCCTGATTCGATCCAATCGGGTGCTATGGTTCCCTGCACTAAATATTTGATATCTTCCTTCTCAGCGATTTCATCAAAGATTTCAATGAACTTTTCACCAATTATTTTACGTTTTTTCTCTGGATCAGTTACATTTTTTAATGAAGCATAATAGTTTTTACTGGCATCCACGAACCGATAATTAAGATTCATTTCCTCCATGAGTTTTTTCGTGTTTTCAGCCTCATTTTTTCTCATGTAACCAGTGTCAACATGAACTGCAATTAACTGATCGCCAATCGCTTTGTTTACTAAGGCAGCACACACCGTACTGTCTACTCCACCGGAAAAGGCGATGAGTGCTTTTCCTTTTACGGTTTGCTGAATTTGCTTGGTTGCTTCTTCGATGAATTTGCTTGGTTTAAACATAAGTCTTCAATTTGAATTGAGCACTTTCTCTCTCATTTGTTGCCGATATTTCTTCAATTCTTTTGCAATGGTTTCATCTTGAAGTCCCAGTATTTCAAGGGCGAGTAGTGCTGCGTTATCACCTCTGTCCAATCCGACGGCAGCAGTTGGAATTCCTGGTGGCATTTGAATGATTGAAAGAATTGAATCAAAATTCACTTTTCCACTAATGGGAACACCAATAACTGGTTTAATGGTATGTGCGGCCATTGTTCCAGGTAGTGCTGCTGCAAGACCAGCTACACCGATGAACACGTCGGCATCATTGTTTTTGATAAGATCTTCGACGACATCAGGTGTTCTATGAGCTGAAGCAACTTTTATATCGTAATCCACGGTGAATTGATCTAGTATTTTTTTTGCTTTTTCTGCCACGGGCATATCTGAGGTTGAACCTAATATTATTTGTATTTTCATAATTGTCCTCGTCACAGTATAGTAATAAATTAATTAATAGTTTCGACGTGAAAAATGCATTTTCCGACAAACCAATTAAATAGGAGACCCTTGTTTCCAGGACAAAACACAGATTCGTTTGGATGATGATGAACTTAATTATTTGTGAAAAAAATATTGCAGCAAAACGTATCGCATCAATTCTTTCTGGTGGAAAATCAAAACAGAAAAAGATCGGATCCGTTCCAGTCTATGAATTTTTCGCTCAGGGTAAAGAGTATAAAGTTGTTGGTTTACGTGGTCATATCATTAATTTGGATTTTCCTTCGAAATTTAAGATTTGGTGGCGGATTGCTCCAAGGAATCTAATTAATATCGATCCTGAAAAAAAGGTTACTCAAAAAGGAATAGCTTCAGCTTTAAAGAAATTGTTAAATAATAATGTTTCTGTTGTAGTGGCTACTGATTTTGATCGTGAAGGAGAACTGATTGGTGTTGAAGCAATTGATCTGGTAAAAAAATATAATAGTAATGTTTCTAACATTAAACGAGCTCATTTTAGTGCTATTACTCCTTCTGAAATAGAAGAGTCTTTTGATGCGTTAACCGAAGTTGATTATAATCTTTCATCTGCTGGTGAAAGCCGGCAGGTTATTGATCTTATTTGGGGAGCAGTGCTCACCCGTTTCATTTCATTAACGTCTAATAAGACGGGGAAAGAATTTTTATCAATTGGTCGAGTGCAATCGCCAACACTAGCGCTTCTTGTTGAAAAAGAAAAAGAGATTCAAGCGTTTACACCCACACCATATTGGAAGATTATTGCACATTTGAAAAAAGATGAGAATTTTGAAGCTGATCATAAAAATGGTCGTTTTTGGGATGAAAAAGAAGTTACTAGTATTTTTGAAAGGGTAAAGGATGCAACGGAAGCAACTGTTGATTCGGTGAAAAAGAATAAACGAAAGGAACGGCCTCCATCTCCGTTTAATACCACGTCTTTTATCCAAGCAGCATCTTATGTTCGTGTTTCAGCTGCTCAAGCCATGAAAACCGCTGAGGAATTGTATATGAACGGGTTGATTTCGTATCCTCGAACTGATAATACCGTGTATCCGAAATCTCTTGACCTTGATGAAATTCTTAATACGTTTAAAAACTCTGAATTTAGTGATGATGTCAATAAGGTTTTTCAACATCGGCGAAGTACGCCAACGAGAGGAAAGAAAAAAACAACGGATCATCCGCCTATTCATCCTGTTGATCTTCCTAAAACACCATTGAAAGGTCGCAGCAAAAAGATTTATGATCTTATTGTCAAACGTTTCCTTGCAACCCTTTGTGAGGATGCGCTTTCTGAAACTATTCATGCTACTTTTGATATTAAAAACGAATCGTTTAAAGCTAAAGGATATCGATTGATTGAACCAACGTGGAGAGATATTTATACGTATATCAAAAGCAAAGAAAAACCACTTCCCTTGTTAGAGGAAGGTGACGTTATTTCTGTTTCAAAGATTGTATTAAAAGAAGATGAGACCAAACCGCCAAATCGATATTCACAAGGAACTCTCATTGGTAAGATGGAAGAGCTTTCTCTTGGAACAAAATCCACGCGGCATGATATTATTAATAAGTTGTATCAGAGGAAGTACATCACGTTTTCACCATTTGCACCAACTCCGATTGCAATAGCTGTTATTGATTCGATGAGTGATTGTGATGTGGTAAAGCCGAAGATGACTGCGGAACTTGAAAAAGATATGGATCTTATCGCTGAAGGAAAGAAAACATTAGATGAAACCATTGAAGAATCTCGTAAGATGCTTACAACAGTGATGCAGGAACTTGAAAAAGATAAACAAAAGATTAAGAAAAACATCAAAGAAGCATCATTAAAGCAGAATACTATTGGAACGTGTCCCGTGTGTGGAAAGAAACTTGTTATTCGAATGTCTAGACGGGGTAAACGATTTGTTGGTTGCACAGGGTATCCAAAGTGTAAGAACACCTATCCCTTGCCACAACGCGGAGCGATTATTAAAACAGAAAAAGTATGTGAAACTTGTAAGGCACCAGTTATTCAAGTGAAAACAAGAGGAAAAAAACCTTGGGAGCTTTGCATTGACCCAGATTGCAACTCGAAAGAAAAAGAGCAAGAAAAAGAATCAAAAACCTAATTTTTTCATATCTTCTTTATGCCATTTTCTGTTATAAACCCAGTAATGTATTCATGAGGAGTGACATCAAATGCTGGGTTTTTTACTGGCGTTTCAGATGGCATGATTTGATGATTATTTGCTTTTAATAACTCCTCAGATTCTCTTTGTTCAATGATAATGTCTTTTCCGGAATCAATAGTGGTATCAAATGTACTTGATGGAGCAGCAATATAAAATGGGATATCGTTTTCTTTTGCAAGTACTGCTTTTTCATAGGTTCCGATCTTATTAGCCGAATCACCATTTTTTGCAATACGATCCGCACCCGTGATCACCATATCAATATTACCATTTTTCATATAATATCCGGCAGCATTGTCAGCAATCACTGCATGAGGTATACCTTCTTGAGTAAGTTCCCAGGAGGTAAGTAATCCTTGCAAACGAGGACGGGTTTCATCAGCATACACAAAAATCTTTTTCCCTTCTTGATGAGCAATACGAAAGGGGGCTAATGCAGTCCCCCAATCTACCGTTGCAAGTGCTCCAGCATTGCAATGAGTTAGAATCTTGGTGTTATCTTTAATTAACTTGTTCCCATGGATACCAATGGATTTGCATTGATCAATCATTGAATTCACATATTTTTCTGCAGATTGTAGTGCATCATTATTCTGATTGATCTGATCAAACATGTAATCGATTGCATAAAAAAGATCATAAGCTGTTGGTCGAGTTTTTTTAAGGATTTCAGCGGTTTCTTCTGCTTTATTTCGTCCGATGACCATACCATATGCCGCAGTGGCACCGATGGCTGGTGCACCACGCACCACCATGGTTTTAATGATCTCAGCGATTTCTTCAACTGTTGTTGCTTTTACGATTTCAATTGAAAAAGGAAGTTTTCGCTGATCAATTAAACATAAAGTATCATTTTCAAACCAAAGCGCTTTCTTCTCTTCACCCTTTATCTTCATAGTGTTTCTCACCGTTTTTTGTTTTTTTGATATACTATGTTATTCTTGATTTATATTATGCTAATCAAAACATCATTTTTTATTCTTTTTTGTCTATTTTTTCTTCGATATAATTGATAATTTAAAAATATATTTATATGGTAAATTGTATGTTTTTTTGTCCCTGGGAGATGAGGATGGGTATAAAAATGCAAGGTAATCTAGACTATCAAATAGATTTTTCCATACCTTTTGGGAGGATATCATTGTATGGCTGATGAACCAGAGATTGTAAAACAATTACGGTACGAAGAGCGTACTAATACTTTGGTTTCATCTCAAAAAAGGGGCTCAACAGAAAGTTTTTCTAATTCATCTTCTCTGTCATTTCACAGTACTGGTTCTTGCTTAGAAAAAATTTCTATTCCATATAAACAATTGCTTGATAATGCTAATGTATTAATTCAAAGTGTTACACCTGAAGGTGAATTTCTTTATGTAAATAAAAAATGGAAGGAAGTTTTAGGTTACAGTGATGAGGATGTTTCTTCTCTTTCGGTTTGGGACATTATTCGAGAGGATCATCAAAAGGATTGTCAACGTGTTTTTTCAAAATTATTCGAGGGAGAAGATTTTGTTTCAGTCGAAACCGTTTTTATGAAAAAGTCCGGAGAATCTGTCTTTGTTAAAGGAAATGTAAATGTTGCAAAGAGTCAAGATGGCAAATTTTCAACGATAGGATTCTTTAGGGACATAAGTTTAGAAAAGCAAGTAAATGAAGATTATGAATTCCTGTTTAATGAATCATGTGAGGCATTGTTCATTCATGATATTCAGACTGGAGTGATTCTAGATGTCAATAAGAAAATGACGGAGTTGTACGGGTATACTCGAATGGAAGCATTGTCTCTTTCTATAGATGATTTGAGTTCGGGATTTCATCATTATGCTCAGAAAACTGCAGAGGTCTATGCTAAAAAAACGTTGAAGGGTGGACCACAAACATTTAAATGGCAAGCAAAACATAAAAATGGACAAATTTTTTGGGTTGAAATCACTCTTAAAATAATTGAATTACGAGGAAAAAAACTTTTACTTGCATCTGCTAGAGATATTTCTCAAAGAGTTCGTATCGAAAAAAAACTCAAAGAAAACGTGAAGAAATTTCGATTGATAACTACTTCTGCCGCTGATGCTATCATCATGATGGATCCAGATGGTATGATTACATATTGGAATCCTGCTGCGGAAAAAATCTTTGGTTATAAAAAACAAGAAGTATTGGGTACAGATTTACATCAAACCATTGCTCCAGTTCGATTTCACAATCAAGTTCATAAAGGCTTTGAACTTTTTAAGAAAACAGGTGATGGTGCAGCTGTTGATGAAACTGTTGAATTAATGGGAATTCATAAAGATGGACATGAATTTCCTGTTGAGTTATCTTTATCTTCAGTTGAACTTGATGAAGAATGGCATGCAATAGCAATTATTCGAGATATTTCAAAGCGAAAAGAAAATGAAACAAAATTACAAACGTTTTCAGAAGCTGTGAAACAAAATCCCGCTAGTGTAGTGATCACTGATCCATCTGGAAAAATTGAGTATGTAAATCCTAAATTTGAGTCCTTAACTGGTTATTCTTTAAATGAAGTAAAAGGAAAGAATCCTCGGGTTTTAAAATCTGGTGAACAACCACTGGAATTTTATAAAAATCTCTGGTCTACGATTGCTCAAGGTAATACATGGCATGGAGAGTTTCATAATAAAAAGAAAAATGGAGAGTTATATTGGGAAGAAGCAAGGATCTCTCCGATAAAAGATAAACATGGTAACATTTTGCATTATGTTGCGATTAAAGAAGACATCACTGATAAAAAACAGATGATATCTGACTTGCATGTAAAAGAAAATGCGATTATGTCATCGATTAATGGGATGATGTTAATTGATTTAGATGGTAACATTGTTTTTGTTAATAAAAAATTTTTAAGATTATGGGATATTGAAGATGAAGATGAAATTATTGGAAAACCTGCGGTTGGATTTTGGAGGAAACCCGGTAATTACTTGGATATTATGGACAAAACAGTTCAGGGGGAAGGTTGGTTTGGAGAAGTTGAAGCAATTTCTGTTTCAAAGGATAGTTTTTATGTACAATTATCAACAAATCTTGTGTTAGATGAGCAGGGTGAACCAGCCTACATTATGAACTCTTTCGTTGATATCACCGATCGTAAAAAAGCAGAAGATGCATTACGTGAAAGCGAGGAAAAATTCCGGCAGATTAGCGAGAACATGGGTGAAGTGTTCTGGTTACGAAATGCAGATAATTCAAAAATGTTGTATGTGAGTCCTGCGTATGAAAAAATTTGGGGACGGAGTTGTGAAAGTTTATATGAACATCCAGAATCCTTTATGGAATCAGTATACGATGAAGATAAATCCATGGTTTTTAAAGAATTTGAGAAGTATCAAAGAACAGGTATTTTTAATCTTGAATATAGAATCATGCAACCAACTGGAGAGATTCGTTGGGTTCATGCTCGTTCGTTTCCGATAAAAGATGATGATGGAATCATAATCCGTCATACCGGATTGGCTGTTAATATCACTGAACAAAAAAAATTAGAAGAAGAATTCAGGAAATTTAAAACAATTTCAGATAAAGCCGGGTACGGGTCGCTAATTCATGATAAGGAGGGCATCATTACCTATGTGAATACTGCATTTGCTAAACTTCATGGATACGATCCAGAAGAAATCATGAACCGTCATATCAATATGTTTTATGATTCCTCTGAAAAAAACACTATGATTTCCATTCATAAGGATGCTGAGAAACACGAGGGGTTCAAAGGGAAAGAAGTCTATCATAAACACAAGGATGGATCGGATATACCTTTGCTTATGTCATCAACTTTTATTGAGACAAAAGAGGAAAAACAATCGTTTTACGCTGAAACATTTGTGGACATTCGTGATTTAAAGAAGGCTCAACGACTTGTTCAACAACATGTTGAAGAAGTTGAAATGATGAACACTGAATTAAATGTAGCAAGAGAACAATTAGCAACTTTAAATCAGGATTTAGAAAAAAAGGTTGATGAACGAACTGCTGAAGTACAAAAATTATTGAAACAAAAAGATGGATTCATCAATCAACTCGGCCATGACTTACGAACGCCACTTACGCCTATGCTTGGTTTACTTCCATTGTTAAAAAAGCGAATCACTGATGAGAAAGGACTGAAGTATATCTCAATGATCGATCGAAACATTCGTTTTATGAAAGAGTTAGTGAACAAAACCATAACTTTTACTAAACTCAATTCTGATAAAATTGAATTTTCATTTACAGATTTAAAATTAAGTGAATTTATGTCACATATTCAGCAACAAATGCATGCTACACTTGAAAAAGAACAGGCTCAGTTGCTCATTAATATAGATCCCTCTTTGATTGTTTATGCTGATGAAATGCAATTAAATGAAGTCTTTCAAAACCTCATTTCTAATTCATTGAAATATAAGCGAGAAGAAAACGCTCCAGTTATCGAAATAACCGCAAATGAAACTGATCATAATGAGGTTACTATTCAAATACGTGACAATGGAATTGGGATGACGAAGAAGCAAATCGAGTATGCTTTTGATGAGTTTTATAAAGCAGATGATGCTCGAACAGATATTGATAGTCATGGATTAGGATTGAATATTTGTAAACGAATCATAGAAAAACATGGTGGCCGGATTTGGGCTGAAAGTGAAGGGCCTGGAAAAGGTAGTCATTTTATATTCACCTTGCATATTACTGATGGAGAGTGGAATCCGTACTATAACATAAGAAAAAATGATGAGGATACCATGGCTTACAATCTTTCATAGTTCTTATTAAATTAACCCTGTAGTTGAGCAATAAAAAAATAAATAGAGGATGGTGTGCAAAAAATGCCTTCTGGCATTATTGATATAGATAAAATTAAAGCAAACGTTCAAAAACAGATGCAAGCATCTTCCCCAAAAAAGAAAGTTCAATCTAATAAATCATATGTTCAAACGGGCATTCCCGGTTTTGATGGATTATTTGAACATGGTATTCCAAAACAATCAAACATATTAATCACTGGCACACCAGGATCGGGTAAAACTATTTTTTGTTTACAATTACTTGCTCATCAGGCACGTCAAGGTAAGAATTGTTTGTACATCAGTTTTGAAGAATCCCGAAAACGATTAATTGAACATATGAATGAATTTGGTTGGAATGCAGATGAATTGATTAAACAAGATAATTTTTGTATTCAACGACAGCTTTCCAGTGATTTATATTACGAAGAAAATGAAAGTGCGGGAGGAGTTCAAGCAATGATGTCAAAAGATACGGGTAACCTGGTTATGGATCTTGAGCCATTTATCATAGGGGGCAGTGGATTTAAACCTGATTTTACCATCATTGATTCGTTGACCGCAGTTTCATCAACATTCATAGGGAAAGAACATTCCTATCGATTTTATGCGGAACGATTATTCCGTTTTTTAGAGGAAGTGGGAAGTACAAATTTTTTGATATCTGGGAGTAATCCAGCTCATAAAGAAAGTTTTTTATCTGGTGTTGAAGAATTTCTTTCAGATGGAGTGATTGCCCTTTATAATGTAAGACGAGGTAACATGCGAGAAAGTGCAATTGAAGTCGTTAAGATGCGGGGGGCAAAGCATGAGAAAAAAATTGTTTCCATGAATATATCAGATAATGGAATCGTGGTTTATCCAAATCAAGAAGTTTTTGGTGATGTTACTGATTAAGAAATCTTTAATAGATTTTATATGATCCATCCTGGTGTAATCTGGGCAATGACATTTACTTTGTTTATATTCCAATTAACTTGTTTATCAATCAACAATGCAAGAAGGATACTATCTGATTGCACACTTATTGTATAGTTAGTATTGTAGATTAATCCCTTATCTTGTAATGTATCGTTTAAATACCGTTTCCAGACAAGCGGATAAGCGGTGTTTATTTGAATTTCAGAGGCGTTATCTATCCTTGTTTCTGATCTATTTGTATATTGGCTGAGAATAGAGCAGGTACTTGTTCCATGGGCTGAACGTTTTCCTCCTATTGACGTAATATTTATTATGGTCCAATTAAATGAAAAATTCTCATTAGATTCGGAAATTGTCAAAAATGGTGAGGAAACAAGTAACGATCCTTCAGATTGACTTAAGATTACTCCTCCTGTTTCATAGGTGAATCGTTGGTCGGGATAATACGAATTTTGAGATTGATAATATAAGGTGTTCAATGATTCTTCAAGTGTAGAATTATTACCTGTAATTTCTATTTGAAACGCATTATCATCAATTTTAATTTCTCCATAAGATTTTTCAGATAGAAAATAAGGAACTTTTTCACTGCCAAGGGTGATAGGTGTGGTTAATTTCATTTCAGATTGATCTGGATTATAAACCTGGATATCAAGAGCAAATTTAAGTTGCATGAATTGGTTTTTTACTTCTTGTAAATGGGTTGCTTCGTTTTCCTCCATCCATTGTGGAACATACACTGTTTGAACCGTAGCAAAGACAGTTACAAATAATCCAACGATTAATATTGCGGTAATAATTCCGACGACTGCATTATTGTCATATTTAAGTGGTTTAATTTGTATCATCTTTCTCTATACTCTTTTTTTATTTTTTCAGTCATAATAATTGTAAATAGCAGTTACTTCCTCAGCTGATAAAGATTTATCATAAATGATGATTTCATCAAGAGATCCAGTATAATATGAACCACTTAAATCACCACCAATTATCAACGGATTACTTGGAGTATTGGGTGTTCCCCACGTTGGTCCTACTTGCCCATCATATTCGCCATTGATATAAAGAACGATTTCATCATCCCCGGCATCTGTGTTTTTGTAAGTAAAAACAACATGGGTCCATGTGTTTCGTGGTGCTGACGTTTGTGAATCAATGTTGGCATAGCCATTTATATGGACTCGAATTTCATCATTTCCAATATATGAGCAAGTGAATTGATTAGATCTAGATAGAATTGTTTTCCATTGAACCGTTTCATCAGTTGGATAAATCCAGAAAGAAACGCTAAAATCGTGATCTAAACTAATTGAATTATCATACGGTATAGTTACATACTCATCTTGTGAACCATCAAAATGTAATCCACTTTCATCTTTACCTGTTGTCCAGGTTGCTCCTTGAAGACTCCCATCATTTGATCCAATGGAATCAGCCGTTGTTGTGCCACTGTTTTCATTTAGCTTCCAGTATGCGAGCATGTTTTCTTGATTTAATTCATCACTTGGTTTATTTGACAGGTATGATTGATTAATCTCCTCGGTACTTAATGCTAAATGATGTAATTTTACGGTTTCTATTAGACCATCAAATCCAAAAACACCATAATTAGAATTGTAATCTTCAGTTAATTGTGAACCGATTTGCAATGCTCCATTTGAATCTCTAACCGTAGTAATGGTATTACTTTCTGAATTGTCCAGTTCTCCATTAATAAACAGTGAAAGTGAACTTTCATTCCACGTAGCTACAATATGATACCAGGTATTCAACTCTAATAAACTTGAACTATCAACGTAAGCCATGTCATTATTTTCATCAGTTATAGCAAATCTGAGAGAGCCAGGACTATTCCAAAATTGCAAGGTGTATGCTTCATCAGAAAAATCAGTTTCTTCTCCCTTATGAACAATTCCTGCAAACGACTGATAACTATCAATGTTAACCCATACTTCAATGGTTCCACTAGTTGAAAGATCTAAAGAGTTATCATCGAATACCGTGACATAATCATGATCTCCATCAAAGGATAAACAACTTCCGTTTAATCCAGTTGTCCAGGTTGCATCATATATTGTTCCATGATTTGATCCAACAGTATCAAATGCAGTTGATCCACTATTCTCATTGAACTCCCAATAAGATATAAGTCCAGATTGCTGAGTGTTAAACTCATTGAATAACTCTTCAATTTCACTTGTTGACAAGACACCGGTATACAATCTTATTTCATCCATTATGCCATTAAATGCTCTTCTTTGATTAGGTCTATCTGAGCCAAGATAAAGTTTAGAAGATTCACCTCCAGTTGGAGGTGTTGTATATGTGAAAGATCCAATTTCTACGTTGTTAAGATAAACTGTTACTTGATTTGCTGCAGAATCCCTGGTGAGAACAAGGTGATACCACGAACTAGCAAGAATATTTGCATCAAACGTGAAAGTCTGATCAATACCATTGTCATATTCATGTTTATATGTTAAATCTCCAGAACTATCAAGGAATAGTTCATACAACGTATTATGTTGTTCACTTTCACCATTTGCTGTATAGGTAAAGAGTGCATCATCTGATCCGCTTGGTAATGAATCAACGTTGAACCAGAAAGAAATACTCATATCATCTCTTATCCTTAAACTTTCAGAAGAATCCACAGATAAACTATCTCTTTGATCATCAAATAAAAGACCACTATTATGTATTCCATCAATCCAACTCGTAGAATCAATCACTGCATCATTTGGCCCGATACTATCAAACGCAGTCGTTCCACTATTTTCATCCAGTTTCCAATAAGATACTAAATTAGTTACAGATCCATAATTCTCAATGGTTTGATTATATCGTTCTATTATTTGCGAAGGGGTGAGAACATAATTATAGATACTAACTTCATCGATGATTCCATTGAAAAATCGTTCAATTCCAGATCGGCAGCCAAGATACACAGGTTTTGTCGAAGTTATAAAATTACCATGAACATTTTTTGTGTTTTCAAGTGACCCATTCACATAAATCTTCATTTCACTGCCATCATAGGTGCCAACAACATAATACCATACATCTTTTTGAACTTCAGTTGTTGACCAAAGATAGGCATTATCTGATTCAATTGTTGAAATAGTGAATTCAAAATGTTCATTGTTCTGATCATGTTGCAATTGATAATGAGGACCCCATGCTCTATCAGTTTCTTTAAACAAAATATTTGCCCAATCATCTGCATTAGATGGAGTTTCATTCCATTTAACCCAAGCTTCTAAGGTTAATTGATCCTCATCAATGTTTAACGAATTACTTTCATTGACCTTGACACAACTTGCTCCATCAAAAGACAAGCCACTTTCATTAATCCCTTGAGTCCATTCTGCATCATGAATAATACCATGATTGTTATTTCCTGAGGAATCAAAGACAATAGATCCACTATTCTCGTTCATACACCATTCCGCCCGTTGATTTAGAAGCGGAGTTGGTGCAGTTTGAAGGAAGAATTGGTGAATTTCTTGACTGCTTAATGTATCATTGAAAAGAATCACTTCGTCTAATAACCCCTTAAAATAATTAGAGGTATATAATGGTCCAGATCCAATATAGACTTGGTCATTATCATATTCGGTTCGATACACAAGATTCGTCCCAACATCATTCCAAGAAGCAACTTGTTGTCCATTATGATACAACACAATCGTTCCATTATTTTCATTTGAAAATGATGCAGCGACATGAAACCAACTGCCATTGATTTCAGTCCATTCCCATTCTTTATTTTGAACGCCACCGGTCTCTGTTCTCACTTGCACTCCAATATTATCATTTGTTAGCCCATCATTTAAATAAAGTGCATAGGAATACTCATCAGAGCCACCTGATCGACACACAATGTTACTTAGATAATTATCATCAACATCTGTGTTTTTCACCCAGGCCATCATAGTAAGACGCTCTGTTGGATCCAACTCTGGATGAGCATCTCTTTCTACAGCTATGGAACTATTTTCTCCATTGAACCATAAACAGCTTAAATTATTACCTTCATCGATCCAAGATGTAAGAGACAAACTTCCATGGTTATCATTCTGAGTTGCATCAAAGGCAACTGATCCACTTTGTTCATCGAAATGCCACCAGGCTATAATTGGAGATGAATCATCAGGAATTTCTGGTTCAGAATCGATACTAGATCCTTCTTTGAGCATTCCTAAATAAATGGCGTTATTACTATTACGGTCAACAACTGAAACGTCTACGAAATACTCTTCTTCTACCCTAGTTTCGGTAAAAGATACTCTTTCTCCAATATCCCAATGTCTATTGTTATTTTCATCAAAAGTTTCATCAAAATCAATCGTGTTTTTCTCTCCACCGATTGACACAGAGATTGATACCGAGGCAGGTAAAGAATTTCCACCATGATGCTCAATAAAAACAGTATCTCCATCGATATAACCAACAAGATCTGCTACAGGAGGATTCTCAGCGACTAATACATTTTGCATCATTAGATATAAAGCCGAAAATAATGCAATAGAAATAGCCAATAATAGAACGGTACCTAAGATTTCAGAGACACCACAATCAGTTTCGCAAGAAACAACTTTCAACTTTCCTCTTTTCAAAGTTTTCACTTTTTGTCCCCCCCATTTACAGAGCCCTGTTGAAAAACATTAATAAATAATAATTCGTTTGAATTTTCATCAATTACTTTTGTTTCAATAAAAGAAGTCCCGTCAAGTGAAACAGGATATCTAATACTTTCACCAACATCCCATTTCTGATTTTGATTATCATCAATAAAATAAGAGGAATTTAGCAAAATTTCGATTGAACTATTGCCAATCTTATAATGGATTCTAGCTTCATCAAGCGATGGACCTCCTAAATGTTGTAAGACAATGACTTCGTCGTCTAACTTCCCTCCGATTACTGCATCAGGTGAATCAATGGTGCGGTCCGCAGAGAAAACATAAAATTGAAGTGTTGAAAATAATGTGACACTAATTCCAAGTAAAAGAATAGTGCCAATGATTTCTGAAACTCCAAGATTCTTTCTTTTCTCCGTCATACGTCTTCACTAAAATAAAACCATAAATGCAATAATAGTGATTAAACCAAGAAAGAAACTATAACGAATCCCAGCAGAGAGTTCTCCTTCTTTCATGTAACCACTGAGCATTCCAGCACCCATACTTTGCACAAACACAAATGAAAACAAACCATATTGAAGCGAAGTTTGATCCACATCTTGAACGAACAATGGAAGTGAACTAGCAGAATTTGATTGTATTTCAAAAAAATAAGAAAACAGCGTATTATCCAAAATAAACACGATGAACAAAAACACAAAAAAACTCATAATGATAACAATTGTATACAGTGACATATCTGTTGATCGCTGCTGCCGAACAGTGTTTATTTGTTTAAGTTCTTTTGATACTGCTGCAAAAACTGATGAAGTGTTACCGCCCATGAACAAACCTTTGTTAATAGTAATAATCAAGCGATGAATTAATCCGTTTTTTAATCGATGAGCAAATTTGACAAAAACATTTTTTAACGGAATTCTCCAGGAAAGATCAACATTCATTTTTTTAATTTCAGGAGTTAACACGCCATATTTGCTTTGCTGGGCGACCCGGAGTGCATTAAACACGTTTAATCCAGCGTTTAATGAATTACTCATCTCTGTAAGAAACTCTGGGAAAAAATGTTGAATTTCATTCTTCTTCTTTAATTCAAAATAACTATAAATCCCATAAGGCCCAAGACAAAGAAGAGATGTAATAAACAAAATGTTAAATAAGAATGGAGTTGAAAAAATAAACCAGTTGAGATAAAGACCAATGATACTTCCTATTAAGAAAACGGATACAAGTCCAACTGTTAACAGGAACACTCGAAAATCTAATCTTTTCAATGAAAAGAATCTTTTAATTCGTTCTTCCAACGTTATAAATTGAACATGTTCAACAGTATCAAAAAGAATTAATTTAATCAACGCGTAAAATCCAAGATATGCTAATGGTAAAAACAAGAATGAAAGGATATATAACACATTCACGGTACCCTTCACATCACTTCCTATAAAACTAAAAACAGTGAGAATAATTACTAAAAAGATTGGAAAAGCAATCACGGTCATCACAAAAACTTCAGCGAGAAATCCAAGTGTTTCCAAATTTTTCTTTCGTGTCTGCAAATCATCATTCATATATTGATCGACTGCTGTTGAAAGGTATGATTGAAGACTGGTTCCCGATTGAATGGTGCCAATTAATCCTTGAATAAATTCTTTGAATTTCTCAGATGGAGAACGTTCAATCGCATGTTTTAATGCAGTGATGTTGTCAACACCCATCACTTCTATTTCCGAACTGATTTTTTTAGATTCATGTTGAATTTCACCGTAAACAGGCATTTTGGAAAGTGTTTGAAACATTTCAGACGGAGCAGTTCCAGTGGAAGACATGGTGTTTAAATAATTGACTGCATATGGTAGAAAACGATCAATATTTTGCCCTCTATTTTTTATTTTCATCTCTGGTAAATATCGATAAATAAGATAACTCAACCCAGTTATTCCAATTACAATAAAAAAAGGAATACTTAAAAGTAGAAAAGTTGAAAAAGAAGATTCTAAAAAAGGAAACAAGAGTCCATACATAAGTAAGCTAGCGATTGAAGCGATAACACTACTAACTAATATTGTTGCTTTATATTCATTAAAGGTCATGTTCAAACGAGCTTTTTGCATCAGTAGATTTTTATCAACATTAATTTCATTAAAAGAATCATGAAGTTTTGAAAGAACTAGCAAACAATGTTGAGAATACCAAGTAGATTTCATAATTCATCCGGTCTCATTTTCTTCAATATCTTTTTAGGATTTTTTTTGTACAGAGCAACAATCTTTCCTACTTCTTTGTACGATCGAATATTTTCATCTGCCATCCATTGGATGATATCCTGTCTTTTCTGTAATTCATCATCAAGTTGTTTCTGCGTCCACCCTCTCTTTTTCATGATATTTTGTAAAACTTTACTACCACCATGATAATTGAAGGTATCATTAATTGAAGATTCCCAGGAGAATGGAGTAACTGAAATCAATCGTTTTGATTCTGGTTCCTGTTTAATGATTTCAATAACTGAGTTCACCCGTCTTTCAAGTGATCCATCGTGACGTTGATACGTTGTTAAAAAAGTGACGATATCAAGGGAGGTCATCAACGTTCTTGGAAGAGAAATCGGAGGGTTTTCCAATCGTTGAATCAAGGTATTGATATCAGCAGCATGCATCGTTGAATATGATAAGTGACCAGTGGCCATTGCTTGGAAAAGCGTGTATGCTTCCTTACCACGAACCTCACCAACAATGATAACTCGAGGACGTTGACGTAAGGCGGCCCTGATCAAATCGAACATGTCAATATCCTTTGATGTTTTCTCTTCAGAACTCGTTGAAAAACCTTGACGTGTCGTTCCTGCAATCCAGTTTTCATGGGGAAGATTGATTTCCCTGGTATCTTCAACTGAAACGATTTTAAAGGTTGAAGGAAGAAACAAGGATAATGCATTGAGTAACGTTGTTTTACCTGATGCGGTTCCACCACAGAATAGCATTGAAGTACCATGTTCCATTGCCAACCAGTAATAAGCTACCATTTCAACGGACATGGTCTTATAATTAACAAGATCAATCGGAGTAAGCGGGTCCTCTTTAAACCGACGAATAGTAAATGTTGATGAATTTGTCACTGTTTTTGCTAGTGTTGTCTGCAATCGAGATCCATCTGGAAGTTTCCCATCAACGATTGGTTCATAAATGGAGAGTTGTTTTCCACAGAGCTGAGCAAGTTTAATAGTGAAAGAATCTAACGTATCTTTATTTGAAAATTTTATATTCGTTCTAATTGATTCATATTTTCGATGATAAATAAAAATTGGGATATTCGGGCCATCACAGGAAATATCTTCGATTTCATCATCTTTCATCAAAATATCGATTTTCCCATAGCCAATGAACTCTCTAAATAAATAATAAAAAATCTTATGTTTACTATTTTCAGATATTTTTATACGATGTTTTTTAACAAGATAGACAAGGAGATCATAAAGATACTCTTTCTTCTCCTCAGTTGTCATATCGCTAACATCGATATCTGCTTCAAGTTGAAATAAATGAAGTAAATCTTTTTTAGTTTGTTCTTCTTTTGAAGAGAGAACGGGTTCATCTACTTTATATACGTATTCACTAAGATCATTATCAAATTCAATGATTCTTTTCCCTAGGTTTTTCCACCCAAATTCTTTCACTCCTTTTTCGACCACAAATGTAGATTCATTATCATCCGTAATATCATCATTCAGTTTCTCATTACTTTTTTTATCTAGGTATGGTAATTGAGTTGAACCTTCAGAAGACTGGTCGGGAACGGTTTCCTGAATAGATTGAGGCGTAGAACTTGTTAGATTCATTTTATTCTCAGAAGCCATGGTGGAATGTTGGTTACTCACATTCATTACTGAATGCTCTTCTTCTGAAAACAAGGAATCTATCTTCTGATGAATAAGACTAAAATCCCTTGTTTCTTCAAATTCATCCCTATGTTCTTTAGATAAATACTTATTAATTCTATTATGTAACTCTCCATCCCATTGATTATCAACCATGATTCTTCTCAACTCTACAGTCTCATTACTAGAAGACTCGCTTTGATTCCATCTCCTCGTGACTAGATTACGAAAGGTCTATGGTTTTTTATAACTTTTTATTTTCATCTTTTTAACGAATACCATAACTTATTTAGCCTAAACATCTATTTTTATATTGCAAATTATGCTTTGTCACATGATTTTCATGTTACGTGATGGAATGGTGATACGTTGAAAGAAATTATGATTGTTGATGATAATGAAGACATCCGGATTACATTACAATTTGTGTTAGAAGAAGAAGGATTTAAAACGATTCTTGCTGAAAATGGTGATGATTGTCTTGAAAAATTAAAAGAAAATCCAGAAAAACCAGATTTGATTTTACTGGATATTATGATGCCTGGAACTCCCGTTTCTCAAGTCATTGAACAAATTGAAGATGTTAAAATAGTGTATCTTTCCGCTGTCGGTGTATCTGAAGAAGATAAACAAAAGATGCTTTCAAATGATAAAATAATTGATTTCATAGAAAAACCATTTGATGAAGAGAAATTAGTTGAATTCATTAGGAAACAGGTTGGTGAATAATATAGACTTAAAATCGCTTCTCCTTTCAACTGATTCAGTATTAGTAAAAATACCAAGTAGTTTATATAATCAGTCAACCTCGTTTATACCCCGCGTATTATCTGATCAGACCTTATGTTATATTACCTTGAATAAAACCTATAATTCTTTAAAAACACGCTTTAAAAAAGAAGAAATCCCATCGGATAATATCGTCTATATAGATGCAATCACTAAATCGATGGAACCTGTTGAAAACACGCAAGATTGTTATTTTGTCAGTTCTCCTCAAGCACTCACTGAACTTTCTATCGTAGCATCCGAGTTTTTATCTCAAAATATCGATTTTGTTATTCTTGACTCGCTAACAACGCTTTTAATTTATCAAAAAAAGGTTGACCCCGTCGTAAAATTTGTGACAAAAATGGTGAACACCTCCAAAAAAGAAAACAGCCATATGATCTTTTTTGTGTTAGACACACCAGAACATCAACTGCTCATCGAAGAATCCTCAATGGTAATGGATGCAGTGTATACTTTTTCTGAAGATACCTTATCAGTTTCCAAAACTAATTAGTTTCAAATCTGTTTTTTTGCACATAACTGTTCAATAACACTTATATATTTTCAAAAAGAAAATTTATTCCAGCAACTGTGTAAAAGTTGGTGTTGATATCTATGAAAACCTCCAATGAACGAACATGGAACTGGAAACAAGCAGATGGATCAACCTTTAAAGTAATCTCGAACCCGGATAAAGGAACTATTGTAGTCTATAATGATGATGGAAAGATAGTCTTGGAAAAAAAGAACCTTAGTCCACAACAAGTCAAAATCATCGAACAACATTTCCTTAACGTTGTAACTAGAAAAAAACAGACGTACGTAAAAAATGCTCCCAAATACGATCCTATGGTAGCATAATTTTCCTCTTTCCTCTTTTAAAAAAATAAAAAGAACCAGTTCATTATCCTTTTTTTATTATGTTATTGATCTCCTCAAAGATCATATTGAAGTCAACTATTCCATCCTTAATGTTGTAATATGCTAATTCATCATCAATATTTCCGTACCGATGAACGAGACGATTTCTGAAACTTTTCATCAATCTCATTGTTTCTATTGATTTTTTTGTAAAAATATTTGATTCCTTAAGTATAGTTAACATGTCATCGTCACTATTTGGTATTCTCAAATCTTGTTCTTTTAAGATGATGGCACAAATATCAATTATGCTCTGAATTGCAAATTCTATATTTTTGTAGATTCCATCTCTTTCAAGGCGACTCATCTGATAAAATCCTCTGTAATCGTTTGGAAGTTTTTCTTCTACAAGGTTGATGCTGTCTCTTGAATCTGCAAGTTTCTGTAAAATTCTTTCATTCATAGATTTGCTCCCTCTATTCCATTCTTGCCATAAAGAATATACTTATATCTCGGCTTGAAATCTTCATATTCATCTCGCGTTTTTTTAGCGATATCATAAACAAGTCCCTTATTAGACGTATAGAGGAGATCACCTTTGAACACCTCTTTTTTAATATACAATGGCAGGAGTTGAAACATCTGGATATCATAATTTTCTGGAAAAATAGATGAAAGTTTTAGTTGCAAACTAAATAACCTTTTTTTATCCTTTATCTGATAATAAAAACATAAATCTCTATCTGATTTCTCGGTAAATTTTCCATAACATGAAGAACCAAATAAGTAAATAAAAACGAGTTCGTTAAAACTAGGAATACCCTTTACCTTATCTAGTATCTTCTTTTTATTCATGAATTTAAACAACTTCTGAATATATTAAAAAGGTTTTCATTAGTTGGCAAGAGAACTCATGCTTTTGTATTTATTTTTCCATGTGTAAAGTGATAAAGAGATATGGCCCACAGAAATGTTATCAACTTTTGATAATAGTAAAAATTAATATATGCAATTATCATTTGATGTTCATATGCATAAAAAAACAATTCTTTTGGAATTACCTGCAGAAATAGTTGATAAAATCGATCAACAAAATGTAACAGGAGACCGTTCCACTTTCATCTCACATCTCTTAGACTCTCAATTTAAAACAGACCTATCTATGATGAATGCGATGGATGTAGAAACTGAATTGAGTTCGAAGATGAGTGATTCAATGGGAGATGTCTCCTTTTCTGGTGAACTGAAATTAACTACTGCTCATGGAAAACCTGTTGGAAAGTTCAATATTAACAGTGTTGAAGGATTCACAGAGATGGCTGAAACCATTGCAAAAATGTCAAATGATCCGATAGTACGCATGAAAGCAAGAAAAATGCTTTAATCAATAGATTCTAAAGATCATATTTCCTTTCTCGGTTGCATATATGGGTGGTATGGAATTGAGGCGAAGAAAAAATCTTAACATGGGATGAATAGATGGATAATGTAACATTACTTCAGGGGACTCTTTCATCATTAACTGCGGTTACTGCTGAAAAAACTTCAGCATCTTTTTCACAAATGGTTGTCGAAACCATTCTTCAATCATTAAATCGAAAGTTTCCATTTTTATCAACAGTTCATTTTACCTCTGGAAATCATCCAATAGTACCTGAAGAGGTAAATTTACTTGATGAATCTGAATTAGGTAAAGCTATTGAGGCTATAATTCGGCTTGTGTATATGAATCTAGAAAAACAAGCTGGGTTGTTTTTTATAACTGAGTTGGAAAAACATGCTGAACCTGGAATTATCCCCCAGATCCGTGAGATCGGTGTTGATTTAGAGCTGATGCAAATAGAACATCATCAATTGTATAGAACTAAAAAAACTGATTTCAATACTTCTAACAATGATAAGAGTGAACAGCAGTCTCCTTCTGAACTTGATGAAAAAAATGATACTACTTTTCCTAATCCAACTCAAAATGAAATAAAACTTTTAGAATTATTACAACAAAAAGACATAGATTCAATAGAGGCTCGATCATCCCTTCGGATATCTCAAGAAGAATTAGATGACATGATTGTAGATTTACTCAATGCTGAATATCTTCATTATATATCAAATGATGAGGTCAAATTAACAAATAAAGCAATCACTTTTCTTGCACAAAAAAATAATAAACAATTTGTTTGAAGATAGGTAAAAGAATAAGGAAAGATTCCAATGAAAAAGAAGATATTGGTCGTAGATGATAATCCTGATATTATTCTTACCATCAAAATGGGAATGGAAGAATTAAGTGAAAACTACGAAGTAATCGGCGCTTCTAATGGTAATGAGTGTATGGATTATCTTAAAGATCATAAAAAACCGGATTTAATCCTTCTTGATATCATGATGCCTGGGTTAAATGGATGGGATACAGCTGCTGAAATAAAAAAACATGAAGATTGGAAAGAGATCCCCTTGGTTTTTCTTTCTGCAAAAACAGATTCATTCAGTAAAACATTTGGTGGACTGGTGAGCGGGGATTATATCTCTAAACCTTTTGATCTGGAAGATCTATATCAAAGAATTAATACAATTCTAGGATAGAAATGACTCAAATCAGCTCAGAATATTCTAACAATGAAACTTTTCAGATTGTACTTTCTTCTTTGTTAACGGTTTCATCACGTCGCACTTCAGATTCATTTGCTATATTAGCATTATCTTCAATACTTGATTCACTAAAATCTACATATTCTTTTGATTTCTTAAACTATGTTTCCTTTTCTGAAAATGAAGTAGAAATCGATGAACCGGTTATTGAAGATGTAGATGCTGAGATATTAGTGAAGGTATTTGATTCAATTATTCGAGTTATATACACGGATTTAGATGAGCAAGCAGGGCTTTTTTTTATTAAAGAATTAAAAGAAGAAATAGGGAATTCTTTGGTAAGCCTGCTACAGGAAAAGGGACTTAATTTTGATTTAATGGCCCTTGAACAACGTCATTTACAACGACGAAGATCAGAAAAGAAAAAACAAGAACGCAATTCCTTTCTAATTGATTTCAGTCAGATCCCTGATGAAAAGAATATGAAAAATATGCTTGCATTACTCTCTTCAGCTGAAGTGGTCTCCTGTAAAATTGATCTAGAAGAACATTCTTGTGTTTTCATCGATAAAACCCAAACTCGATTGGGACAGAATTCTTTAGGTTTTGTTTTACGATCTTTTGTTGACTTGGTGAAAAAACATAAGGTTAAATATAACAGAAACGTTTTTTCTGATAAGACAATTTTTTCCTTTTTAGATCTCCTCCAATCTAATGATCAAGTTTCCATTAATCATGTGCAAGATCAATTTGGTTTTTCAACCAGTCAAGTGGATCAATTGATTCGGTATTTACTAAGAAAAAACTATGTTCGCTATAAGACCATTAGTAAACTAGAAATCACTGAAAAGGGAAAAGGTTTCCTTGAGAAAAATCAAATTAATCAACATTAGATTAAAGTTTGTTACAATCGTTTAAAAAGTAAAAACTGAATATGGATTTTTTAGAAAATCATTTATAACAGTTTATTATATGAGACAAGTGGTTGGGATGGAAAACAAAACTAATCATCAAGAGATTCTCCTTGAAACAGGTACAAATGAAGTAGAGATCGCTGAATTTGGTATTTATTTGAAGAATGGTGAACGGTATCAATCATTTGGTATTAATGTAGCCAAAATAAGAGAGATCATTAAAACTCCTGAATACATGGGGATACCAACGTCTCATCAGAATGTACTTGGAGTGTTTAAATTACGAGATAAGATTATTCCTCTTATTGATCTTGGTGGATGGTTGAATGAAAGTGAAGGGGAATCTTATGATAAGACCTATGTTATTGTTGCTGAGTTCAATCAAGATAATTTTGGATTTTTAGTTCATCGAATAGAAACTATTCATCGAATGAGCTGGGAAAAAGTGTTACCTCCTGCACAAGTACAACACGACATTAGGAAAAATTGTATTACTGGAATTGTTGCGCTTGGTCAAGATGAAAAGAAATTGATGTTGATGGTTGATTTTGAAAAAATTGTATCTGATATTAATCCAGAAGTCAGTTTAAGTATCAAATCAGATAAACATATCATCGATCAACTCGATGGAGGAAATCCTCCGCCAAAGGTTCTTCTTGCTGAAGATTCTAGTATCGTTCGTGATTTATTGAAAGGGATTTTAGAAGATGGCGGGTTTGATGTAGTATCCGTTGATAATGGCAAACGTGCTTGGGAGCATGTTTCACAATGGAAGAAAGAATCAGTTGATTCAGATCGCCCCGTAACTGATTTTGTTCAACTAGTGGTAACTGATATTGAAATGCCACAAATGGATGGTCATTCGCTTCTGAGAAAAATAAAGGAAGATACTGATATGGGACAACTTCCCGTCATTTTATTTTCATCATTGATTTATGAAGAAATCCGCCGGAAAGGTGATTTATTAGGCGCAGATGCACAAATCAGTAAACCAGAGATTGGTAATTTATTAAACATTGTTGAAGATGTCTTGGAAAAACAGAAATCTGTGGAGAAACAATGAAAAATCTGCTACTTTCTGGTACACTTCAAGAAAAAATTCAATGGTACGTTAGAGCTCATGGGCATAGTTCCATTGGTGGACTTAATCTGATGTGGACCTATTTTACGTATCAAAAACAACAGGAACTAGCTGATATCATTGAAAAAACAATCGAAGAATTCGAAAGTTTTGATCAATCAGATGACCCAGGTCATCAAATTAAACATATCAAAATCGATGTGAACATGATTGAGAAAAACATTGATTATGTTCCTATTGAACCTGAGAAGAAAACAGAGTTACAAGAGATGCTTCATGGGATCTATGAAAATATCGATCGGATCGAAGCAATTCTTTCGGATCCAGGATATGAAGAAAAATTTTATTTGGAAGATATCTTGGATTCCTCTGTCACTGAATTATTGAAAAGATATCCACAGACCTTGTATGGAGATCTCATTGGAGAAAGAGATCAGGATGAATCAATCAAGATTCATTTTAGTAAGAAAGGATCCTCGAGAAAACTATTGGTTTGTGGTTATGAAATGCAATTATTATTTTATAATCTGGTTTCAAATGCGATTGAAGCAATTCAAGAACTTGACACTCAGAAAGGAATAATTTCCATTTTTTTTGAATACAGAAAAGAATTTGTTCATGTTGAAATTGCAAATACTGGAAAAAAAATACCTAATAAGATCCTTAAAAAAATCCAATCGAATAAATCCTTTTCAACAAAAGGAGCACATCATGGAAAAGGATTGCAGATCATTCATGACATCAGTGAGAAATATAATGCTGATCTCAAAATTGAAAGTGTTGAAGGACAAACGGTGTTTTCCTTAGATATTCCGTATACGGACTAGTTTTCTTATAATCTTCTTAGTCAGACTTTTTGTTCTTCAAGAAGAGACCACACAAGTTCATGTTTACCGCATTTTGGGCATTCATCACTTTTGACCTTCTCCCAAAATTCAATGATTTCATCATATTTTTCTTGAGGAAGTAATTGTTGATCATACATCTTTTTGTAGTATGCTAGATTTTCCTCCTTGTTCATGTTATATCTAATAAGCTGAGTATTTCCGCAATCTGGGCATTTGAACTCATCCTTATTATTTGATAGAGAAAACAAGTTTTGGCATTCTGGACAAGAATAGGTTTCATAAATGATTTTTCGTTTATTTTTACTGCCATATTCGACAGTAAACTCTGCATTACATGCGTTACATTGAACTTTATATGATCTTACCATCCAAATCAATCCACATCTTCATTTTATCTTTCACATATACAAGGGTGTTGAAATGTTTTCTGGTTCAAAAAAAAATTGATTGATGAGACAACGTGTCTCATCAAGACACAGTTCATTTTTTTATCGATTTTTTTCGTTTATTTTGAATTGGTTGACAATGCTTTGAAGTGTATTTGATATCTCAGCCATCTGCTGACTGCCATCTGTCACCTGCTGCATGCTACTGGTGACTTGTTCAATACTAGCACTTACTTCCTCAGCACCACTTGCGTTTTCTTGAGCCACACTACTCACTTGTTCAGCACTTTGATTTACTGCAGATATTACTTGTGGAAGGGTTTCGAATGCTTTCATTGCTTCTTCGACACCTTTACTTCCATCTTCTACTTGTCTAGTATTTTCTTGCATACTAGTTACCGCGCTATCAATTTCTGTTTGAATGCCTTTAATGAGATCACTAATTTGTTGTGTTGCATTTCCACTTTCTTCAGCAAGTTTTCGAACTTCATCAGCAACCACGGCAAAACCTCGGCCTGCTTCTCCAGCTCGAGCGGCTTCAATCGCGGCATTTAATGCAAGAAGATTAGTTTGTTCACTGATCTGATTGATGGTATCAACGATGTTTCCGATCTCTTTGCTTTTCTCTCCAAGTGCACCAATTTTATCAGCGCCTTCTTGTGTAGTGGTTTTGATGAGTTGCATTTTGCTAGATACGTCTTGAGCTGCTCGTTGTCCTTGACTACTGTTTTCACTTGCTTGTTTTGCTTGATTGATCATGTTTTCACTATCCTGAGCAGTGTTTTGACTTCCCTCTGCTACTTGTTGAATGGTGCTACTAACTTCTTCCATGC
This sequence comes from uncultured Thermoplasmatales archaeon, assembly GCA_964414035.1. Lineage (GTDB taxonomy): Archaea > Thermoplasmatota > E2 > DHVEG-1 > DHVEG-1 > EX4572-165. The sequence goes on from CAYPUK010000079.1 coordinate 32,581, forward strand.
TAGCGTTGACTTCTTCAGCTGAAGAGGAAAGTTCTTCAGCGGTTGATGCAGTTTCAATTGCACTATTTTTTATACCACCAATGACGTTTTGCAAGTTGGTAATCATATCTTTGAATCCATCAACAAGCCTGCCAACGTCGCCTTCAGCTTTTACGTTTAAATCAACGGTGAGATCTCCAGATGCTATACGGTGAGATTTATCGGCCATTTCCTTTACGGGAACAGCTAAGTTTTCAAGCATGCCATCCACTGCTCCACCAATGGTTCCAATTTCATCTTTGGAATCAATATTGCATCTTTTTGAAAGATCATTAGATTTGACAACATCTACGACTTTTTTAATTGGTCTTGTTAATGCTAAAGCAAAGAAATAAGCGACGACACTCCCAATGACAATAGATATAATTACAATGGAAATCGTTGTAAATTGAATGGTTTTTAATCCATCTAAAAAATCTTCTTGATATGCACTTACGCCGATTACCCAATCCCATTCAGGAACATAGGTATTGGCAGATAGTTTCATTCGGGATGAAGATTCTCCCTCATTCTGCCAGGGATAGTATTGAATGTGAGCTGCTTCATTACCAATTTGTTTTGTGTTTGTAATGATTTCTTGAATGAAGTATGATCCATCAGCATCTTGTGCATTCCAAATGTTTTCTCCATCGCGTCCCCGATTTTTTGAAACAATGTATTCTCCTTGATCTTCTCCACTTCCTTCAAGGACAAAAATGTACCCTGTTTTTCCGATCACTTGATTTGCAATCGTGTTTTTTAGGTCTTCTTGAATATTTGAACTTTTAAAATCATCATAATACGAACTTGCTCCAATAAGTAAATTCCATGGTTCATAATAGGTTACTCCTACTAGTTTCATACGTGCTTCATTTTCTCCTTCGTTTTGCCAAGGGTAATCCATGGTGAATGCTTCATCACCAGTGAGTGTGATTGCTTGATTTATCATGTTTTGAATGAAATAATTTCCATCATTGTCTTGTGCATTCCAAATATTATCTCCATCACGGCTTCGATCATTTGAAACGATATAATGGCCTTTATCATAGTCGTTTCCATCATTAAGAATGGTTTCAATTGGATTATTATCTACACAACTGATCAGATACACATATCCTGTCTTACCAACGGCTACCTCAGAGATTTTATCAAAAAGATTGTTACCACCGTTTCACTAGGATTTTGGTTATGTGTTTGAACGGTTAATTCAATCATTTTTTTGACATTTCGAGAAATGGCAATACATTCATCTCTAATGAGTTCATCTTCCCTATTGAGAACGTCTGATTGACCTTCAACGATTGTCTTCCAAGCAATTGCTTGTTCTGTTAATTGATCTTCGATTTGCTTAAAAGTTTCTTGTTCTGCGGATTTATAACTAATGGTTCCGGCAGCAATCACAGGGGCACTTACAAGAAGTACACAGATAATGAGAAGCTTCCACTTTATACTTAGATTATTAAATTTTGTTTTTTTCAAATCCATCTCTCTTAACCACCCTAGTCATCATTCTCATAGTGTATGATTACCAAATTCTTTTTAAATGGTTGATTGGTGCGTCCCAGACCCAATCCTTAGAAAAAATAAGCATTGATTTTATATAAAAAGGTATCTATTGATTATTTGAGCCCATAAAAAGAGAGGATATTATACTTTTTGAAACATAAGTTAAATTTATAAAAAGCACATTCCACCTCTAATTTGAATTTCAATTTTTTCATGATTTAAAGAAATATAATGAACTGAATAAATTCAATTCCAACGAAAATCTTTAAAGAATATCATTCAATTTTTTAATGAAATTTAAACATTCTTTCACCTGAAGCACTTACAATTTTTACCGTTTTTAAATAATAAAAATGATGAAAAAATGAAAGAAAGAAATAAGAAAATACTGTTTTTTTGGATAATACGTTAGTTACGTTTTTGAAAAAGAATCTGACACATTAAATCTCTCTGCAATGGTTTGCAATCTTGTTGCAATATCTGCCATTTGTTGACTGGAACTGGTCACTTGTTGCATACTACGGGTAACTTCCTGGATACTTGCACTAACCTCTTCAGCACTACTAGCATTCGTTTCAGCAATGCTTCCAACCTGTTCAGCACTTTGATTCACGGTTTCAATAACTTCAGGTAATGTTTGAAATGCTTTCACCGCTTCTTCAACACCTTTACTTCCATCTTCTACTTGTCTAGTATTTTCTTGCATGCTATTTACGGCACTATCGATTTCTGTTCGAATTCCTTTGATGAGATTATCTATCTGTTGGGTAGCCTGACCGCTTTCTTCAGCAAGTTTTCGAACTTCATCAGCAACCACAGCAAAACCACGGCCTGCTTCTCCAGCTCGAGCGGCTTCAATGGCGGCATTCAATGCTAATAGATTAGTTTGTTCACTGATCTGATTGATGGTGTCAACGATGTTTCCGATCTCTTTGCTTTTCTCTCCAAGGGCTCCAATTTTATCAGCTCCTTCTTGTGTGGTTGTTTTGATTAGTTGCATTTTGCTAGATACGTCTTGAGATGCTTGCTGTCCTTTGCTGCTACTTTCTTTTGCTTGTTTTGCCTGTGTGATCATATTCTCGCTATCTTTAGCGGTGTTTTGACTATCATTAGCTACCTGTTGGATAGTCTTGTTTACTTCCTCCATACTCGCATTAACTTCTTCAGCACTACTTGATAGTTCTTCAGCGGTCAATGCAGTATCATTCGAAGTATTTTTTATTTCACCAATGACCTGTTTTAGATTACCAATCATATCCTTGAATCCATCAACGAGTCTGCCTACATCCCCTTCAGCTTTTACATTTAAATCAACGGTGAGATCTCCAGCTGCTATCCGGTGTGATTTATCAGCCATTTCTTTAACAGGAACTGCTAAATTATTAAGCATCGCATCAACAGCATTTCCAATACTTCCGATTTCATCATTGGAAGCAACATTACAACGCTTAGAAAGATCATTGGATTGTAACACATTTACAACTTTTTCAATTGGTTTAGTTAATGCCAATGCAAAGAAATAAGAAACAATACTTCCAATCACAATAGAGATGACTGTTATGGTTACCGTGGTTGTTTGAATGGTTTTTAATCCATCTAAAAAATCTTCTTGATATGCACTTACGCCGATTACCCAATCCCATTCAGGAACATACGTACAAGCCGATAGTTTCATTCGAGATGAAGATTCGCCTTCATTCTGCCATGGATAATATTGAATATGGGATGATCCATCAGCAGTTGATTTTGCATTTGTAATAATTTCTTTAATGAAATATGCTCCATTAGCATCTTGTGCATCCCAAATGTTTTCTCCATCACGTTCACGATTCTTTGAAACGATATAGTCACCTTGGTTTTCTCCACTTCCATCAAGAACAAAGATATATCCTGTTTTACCAATCACTTGATTTGCAATTTCGTTTTTAATATCCTCTTTAGATAACAAAAGATTAGAACTCTTTAAATCATCATAATATGCATTCGGCCAAATAATGAAATCACCCGGTTCAAAATAGGTGACCCCTCCGATTTTCATCCGTGCTACTTTTTCGCCTTCGTTCTTCCATGGGTAATCAATAGAAAACGCTTCGTCATCACCTAATGTTTTTCCTCGATTAACTGCATCTTGAACGAAATAATTGCCTTCATAATCCTGTGCCTGTAAAATATCAACACCATCACTTATCCGGTTTTTAGATAAAATATAATATCCTTTACCGTAGGTTTCACCATCAGGTAATACATTTCCATCTGAGCAACTTAAAAAAGCGATGTATCCTGAATCACCAATCGTTCGTTCAGCTATTTTATCCAAATATAAATTCCAAACGTCAGCAGGCGGGTTATTATCATATTGTTCATAAAGTGCTTCCATCATAGTTTTAATATCTTTAGATTCCTCCATGACCTGTTGCTGGATCATTCCATCTTGTTGTTCTAACGCAGCAGCACTGTCTTCAACGATTGTTTTCCAAGCGATGGCTTGTTCAGTTAGCTGATCTTCTATTTGTTGAAATGTTTCTTCTTCAGCAGATTTTGAGCTAATGGTTCCTGCTGCAATAACTGGTGCACTTACAAGCAATATACAAATGATTAATAATTTCCATCTTACACTTATATCTCGAAATCGTTTAGTCTTCAATCCCATCATTGTTTTTTCACCCATATTATAGATATGAAATCTAATATTTACCAAAGCAATTCAAAACAGTGAAAAAGTGACAAAATTTATTCTTCCCGTTTTGAACAGTCCATTTTTTCCAAAGTAAGTTTTTTCTACGATTTGTATCAAAAAACTGATTTTAGTTATTTATATACATCGAAATATTGAGAAATAATATTTAAAAAAAAGATTATCTGTAATTATTATCTCATATAAATAATAAAATTTATTCGTTTTGTATTCTTAGATATGGTTTGTCTTTAAAAAAAATCTACTTTAACATAGTTCCTTCAGGAGTCAAAAGAAGAGATGGTTTTTTTCCTGCTTCAAATTTTTTATAAATTGCACAATTCTTCCTATTTTTTGAAAAACAATACTGTTTTCCAATATAATTTAACCGTTCTGCCGTTATTGGAAATAGTTCAAATGGAAAATCTAAATGCAATTTCATGCATTGATCTGCATATTTACATTTTTTCTCTGGTGTTTTAATATCCTTATAAAAAATACAATCTTTATATCCGTCATCTGATGCACAAAATTCAAGGGTATTAAGGTAAATGAGATGATGAAATTTCTTATTGCATTCGCGTCTATTATTAACATATAGTGGACAAGACACAATTATTCCCATGAATTGAATGTTAAAAAAAGTTATTAAATTTTACCATTTATTCGAAAAATAAATATTTTTGCTTTAAAAATATTAATTATAAATTTTTAGAGTAACTAATTTAATATCAAAAAATTCATATTTTTAAAAAATAGGAGAATAAGGAAAAAAATGTTTTCCTTATTCAAGGGGATGGTTATACTATGTCTATTTAGATTTTTTCGTTGTCGATTCAGATGCTTTTTCTGCTTCTGTGGTAGTTTCTGTTTCCGTGTTTTCTTCTTCTTTTGATGGTGTTTCTTTAGAAGTAGCGGGTGCAGATTTTGTTTCTTTTTTCTGTTCGAAATGGTTTTGTGCGGCTTGTTGTGCTTGTAAGATTTTTTCGTAATCAGTGGATACCATGACCTTTGACAGATCAAGCAAAGTAAGCAACCGTTTTTCATCAAGGACACCAACACCATCGATGTAGTTTTGATCGATGCCACTCGTTATCATTTCTGGTGCATCTTGTACTTTTTCTCCTTCGATGTGAAGGACTTCTGTTGCACTGTCAACCACCATTCCTACGGTGTTCCCGTTGACTTCAACAACTAGGATTCGGGTGTCATCATCTACGTTTTTGGATGGAAGACCAAGCTTCATTGCTAGGTCGTTTACTACTACTATACTCCCCCGTAGATTGATGACACCTTTGATGTAACTTTCAGTGTTCGGGATGCGAGTTACATCTTCCCAGCGGATGATCTCTTTGACTTCGTTGATATCAACACCGAATTCTTCTCCAGCGATTTTAAAAATAACGAGTTGTCGGTCACTAGATCCATGTTTTCCAAAACTATCTTTTTCTGTTCCTACTGGCATAATCTTTCATCTCCAGTTAGGATTGTGTGGGAGAGTCAGAATAATCTTCTGACTCTGGTGTTTCTTGTGGTTGTGGAGATGTTGGTGTCTCCGGTTTTTGTTTCTTTTTAGCAAAAAGATGATGTTTCTGTTTTTTCACTGGTGTATGATGTGCAGTGCTTTGTTGTTGAGATGGTTGTTGGTATGAGGTATTATGTTGTTTGTATTCCTGCTTATATGAACCTTCCTTACTTGTCGAAGTCGTTCCTTGATCATTGATCTTGAATCCGTCAACGATGTTTTGCAGTTCTGCTGAGATATTTGACATTTGTTCACTGGCACTAGCCACTTGTTGCATGCTGCTGGTTACTTCTTGTATGCTTGCGCTTACTTCTTCAGCACCACTAGCATTTTCTTGGGCGACACTGCCAACTTCTTCAGCGCTTTGACTTACTGCAGCGATTACTTGTGGGAGTGCTTCGAATGCTTGTACGGCTTGTTCTACTCCCTTACTTCCGTCTTCAACTTGTTTGGTGTTTTCGTCCATGCTACTCACTGCGCTTTCGATCTCAGTTTGAATACCTTGAATCAAACTACTGATTTGTTGGGTTGCTTGACCGCTTTCCTCAGCAAGTTTTCGAACTTCATCAGCGACGACTGCAAAACCTCTTCCTGCTTCTCCAGCTCGAGCTGCTTCAATGGCAGCGTTTAATGCTAAAAGATTTGTTTGTTCACTGATCTGGTTAATAGTGTCTACGATGTTTCCGATCTCTTTGCTTTT
>CAYPUK010000080.1:0-16975 GCA_964414035.1 uncultured Thermoplasmatales archaeon
AATGGTGACCATATGAACTATATTGACAGTAATGTCTTTATTTATCCCATACTTTATCAAGGAAAAAAGGCCGATAACGCAAAAAAAATACTCAGCAAAATGGTTGATGGCGAGATTGCATGTGCTACCTCCTCTCTTACACTTGATGAGGTTATGTGGGTAATAATAAATGCAGCTAATCGGAAAAAAGCACTTCAGATTGGAAAAGACATCTTGACCCTCCCCAATCTTAAAATTTTGGATGTAACAAATGAACATATCATGCAATCAATAACGTTGATGGAAAAATATAAAAAACTGAAACCAAGAGATGCCATTCATTTATCAGTGTGCACAACCGCAGGAATATTTAGATTTATTACTGATGATGCTGATTTCGACCATATCTCAGAAATAAACAGAATAACCTTAGATGTTTGACGAAATGTAATCTATCTTGAAAACTCTGAAAAGATTTCATCTTAAAAAAACCATATTTTTTCAAATAAAGTCCATTAGCGTAATATTAATATATAACGTATTATATAGTAAATATAGTTGATATATAATGAGTAATGTAACGACGATACAATTAGATAAAACAGTTGTTCAATCATTAAAAGATGTAAAACAATATCCAAGACAAACATACAATGAACTGATATCTCATCTCATTGAAATTTTTAAACAAGTAAAAAAACATAATCAATACGATGAATTTTTACATAAGATCCAACAACCAAAAATGAAGGAACTCTGGGATAACGAGGAAGATGAGGCATGGGAAGATGCTTAGATCTGGTGATGTTGTTCTTGCTCAAATGCAATTTACCGACACATTTGAAATCAAAAAAAGACCCGCCATCATCCTTTATGAAGAATTCGATAATGTTGTTGTGGCAGGCATAACCAGTAATCAACAAATGAAGGGAATACCCCTAACGAAAGAAGAAGGTGCAGTAAAAAACAGTATCATCAAACTCAATTATATTTTTACCATCTCAAAAGCAATGATTGTTAAAACCTTATTTCATCTGAGTACTGAAAAAAAACAAATGGTATATCACGAACTGTTACATCGATTACATCAACTCAATGAATAAATATCAAGGTTTCACCGTTCAATACAAATAAACAACCTAGTAGATTTTGCTTGTCAAAAACCATATTTTTTGAAAATAAAAAAAGGATTATGATTCGTATGTTGGATGTTCTACGGTACCCATGAATAGAATCGTTCCTGTTTCTTTATGTTGTAGCATAAACAAAAATGGATGATCACAATCAAAGGTGATTCGTGAACTTCCTCCGCCATTGACTGAGGTTAATTCCATGATTACCGCTGTTGCTGCAGCAGCTTCAGTTCCTACTTCATTCACATCAATATATGCTTTGTGGAGTACATTACTGATAAGAAGATCTTTATTTCCAGTTATCCCTGAAAAATCAGCATTTGTTGAAAATGCTTCTTTGATGCCCAATGTTTGAAGATATTGATTCAGATTTAGAACTGGTGTTTCGATTTTGAATTTTGGTAGATAAATATCTATTTCTTCTTTTTTCATTGAATCAAACCAAGCATTATAGGCAGTTTCATTAAGATCATTGATGACTGTTGAAAGTGATACATCATCTTTGGGAAGGCCGATGATCATTGATATTTCATCTCCGGCATATGGTAGTTCAAGCAGTTGTAATTGATCAGTTTCAGTATAATTGAATTTATCCTCAGTACCAGTTAGTACCATGGTAGATACATTTGTTTTCTCTCCCGTGGAAAGTTCAAATTCACGTTCAGTTGTATTTGCTTCATCGAATTGTACTTGCCAGGTTCCATTAAAATAGATAGCATTGGTTAAGATCAATCGACAGAGTGCAGGATCTATGTCTCCAGGGGATATCAGGTCTTTGATGAGATTGTTTGTATTGTTTTCTATCCATTGATTAATGATTTCAGCAGCTTCTACTGGTTTGGAAAAATCAACACGTTGCGAGTTTGCTTGATAATACGTTTCAACCGTATCTAGATAAGTTGATAAGATTTGATAATTTTCTCGTATCCAAAGTGCATTAGCCGTACTAATGGTATATTCATCATCTTTGTTTAAATACTTGTAAAGAGAATGTACGTAGGAATGGAATGATTCGTTATTCTGTGGAATGTTTAAGACTTGTGCCATTTCATCAGCAGTGGTTCCCTTTGCTCCTTCATAAGTCATGGCAAGTGCAGTGAACACACTGTACGGTGAGTAAAAAAGAGTATCATCCATTGACGGATTTTGATATAATTGTTCAAAAAAACTAAACGAAAAATCATTGATGGTTTTTACATATGCTTGAGTTTGGGTTGCGGGTAATGAGGGAAGATCATCAGGGTTTTCATTTGACGGATTGTCATCAGATACTGGTGATTGATTCATCAGGATAAAAACCGTGCCTGAAGAGATAAGTAGAATTGACACAACTATTCCAAGAACAAACTTTGTATTCATCATAATCACAATAAGAAATAAATGAGCATGTGGTATTTAAACGTAGAGAAATCGTTTGGTAAATAGCAAACTATTATTTTTAGTTTAAATTTTCTAGATGCAGCATCATTCGCCAACATATATTATAATGGTAGCAAAACTGTAATTTTTTTTTAAGATTGTTTTTAGGGGATTTTTTTAAAAGCAAGTTACGTTTTTTTTGATGCTTATTCAAACTACTCTTTTTTAGTTACTAAATTTAGAACGGTTAGAAATTCAATGTGTTTTCATATGAAGAATTCATTTTAAGGGAGGGGTTTTGGCGTACTAACCTGTTTCGTTCAGTCAGAATTTTTAGAATGGCTTATAGACATATTTTAAATCAAATAATTACAGTAATAATTTGTTAAAAACCAATTTTATTATGATTTTAACCAATACTTTGCAAACCGCTCAATTTCTAGATGCTGAATATACCATTTTTGATCGAATGAAAATTAAAAAAGAAACGATCAAACGGATAGGATATGCCTCACTGATCTACATCAGTATCATGATCCTTTTCGCCATTCTCCTCTAACACAGAAACAATAATCCAATATGTGGTATGCTCATGTATGAACTGTTTCCCTTCATCATTCTGCTTGCGTTTCTCTTTGAAACCATGGACTCTTCAGCAGGCATGGGATTTGGCACTGGATTAACTCCCCTTCTTTTCTTGGTAGGCTACAATCCATTACAAGTCGTTCCCATTTTACTGCTCTCAGAAGCAATTACGGGTTTTACGTCAAGTTACTTTCATCATGAATTTCAAAATGTTACCTTTTCATTTCGAAAACCTTTCAATCAAGCCATAAAAATAACCGGAATCATTGCCATCACTGGTTGCTTTGCAATCATTATCTCAGTGATGCTTACATATGTCGCACTTGACCTACCAAAATCATTCATTAAAACGTATGTCGCAATCCTTGTGTTAGCAATGGGGATTATTGGAATGGTTCTTCTTAAATCAAAAACCTCTACGTATCATCCAAGATTACTAACTGGATTTGCAGCGTTAGCTGGATTCAACAAAGGAATCGGCGCAGGTGGTTACGGTCCTGTTGTAATGATGGGATCACTATTCTCAGGCATCTATGAAAAAACGGCAACCGCTATTGTTTCTCTATCTGAAGGAATCGTTTCTATCGTTGGATTCGCATCATTTGTATTTATTACTTCGTATGGCATCACTATTGATTATGTCTTACTTCCTTCAATTTTTACCGGAGGTTTCATCGCTGCCATCATCTCCCCATATCTTGTCAGAGTATTTCCAAATAAACTATGGAGAATTGTGATACCTGTGTATGCTATCATCATGGGAGTTGTTACCTTAGCAAAAGTAGCAAATATCATCCCTTGAACACTATTTACCAATATTTATTGAAAAAAAGACAACTTTATTAAAACACGTTTTTCTTTCCACCTTTGGGTAACTATCATATGAAAGTAGATTTAGATAAAGTCATATCAATCACAGAAACCGCAATCACCATTCGTGGATCACGACGACGGATAACTGTTCCATCAGAAGTCGTTGAAAACCTTGATTTACAAGATGGAGATAAACTCCGCTGGATCGTTTTTAAGGACAATTCCATATACGTACAAAAAGTGAACACTAATTAAATTTAATAAACCTATTTTTTTAGCAGGTACGAAGGTGAATCAAGCCATATGCAGTCTAAGCTTCCTTCCAAAAAAGAAATTGAAAAATTCCAACAAAAAATATTTCAGTTTTACCAAGAAAACAAACGAGATCTACCCTGGAGAAAAACTACTGATCCCTATAAGATTCTTGTTTCTGAATTCATGCTTCAACAAACACAAGTCTCCCGAGTTATCGAATATTACCACAAGTGGATGAACGCCTGGCCAACAGTTGAAAGCCTGGCAAATGAATCATATAAAAACGTGTTACAATCATGGATGGGGCTTGGGTATAATCGTCGAGCAATGTATCTACATAACACCGCAAAAGTAATCGTTGATGAATTCGATGGTGATGTACTCAATGCAGTAAAACATTATGAGAAACTTCCTGGAATTGGGTTGTATACATCTAAAGCAGTTCAGATTTTTGCAGATAATGCCGATATTGCAACAGTTGATACCAATATCCGCCGGATTTTCATTAATGAATTCGGTTTGGACGAATTAGTTTCTGACAACGAATTATTCACTATAGCAAAACAGTGTCTTCCCAAAGGAAAAAGTAAGGATTGGCATAATGCATTGATGGATTACGGTGCACTTCATTTAACTAGTAGAAAAACAGGTATCAAACCAAAAACACAACAATCACGTTTTCAAGGATCAGATCGACAGATCAGAGGAAAAATCCTTCGATTACTTTTAAAAGAAGAGCAATCAGCATATCAACTGGAAAAAGAACTTAATGTTGAATCAAAACGGTTATCAAAGATTTTAACAAAAATGCTTGACGAAAAAACGGTTTCTAAAACAAACAAATTGTATCATGTTCCTCAAAGATAAGTACGTGAATAATTATAATAATCATAAACAACAATTTCTCTTTTGCATCTTATGAATTCTGATACTGGTGAAGGCAGATTCGCTAAAATGTATGATTTAGCGTTTAATCCTGTGTTAAAACAGGTGCATCAACGAATTGTTCAATCAATGAACAAATACGATTGTCAATCAATTGTAGATCTTGGATCAGGAACTGGTGCATTAGCACGCGCTCTTGCTAAAAATGAGTTTTCAGTCACTGGAATTGATGCATCATCTCAAATGATATCTGTTGCAAGAAAAAAATCACCTGATTCCATCAATTTCATCCTAGCTGATATTACTTCTATCGATCACACTGATATGGTGTTTGATGCAGCTAACATTAGTTTAGTACTTCATCCAAATTCAACAGAAACCATTTCAAGAATCTTATCAAAAGCAAAAAACTTGATCAAACCAGATGGTGTGATTTTTATTACTGATTATGGAAACGGAACTGGTTTTTCTGGACGAATAGCAAGTGGATTAATGCAAATAATAGAATCTTTTACCAGAGAGGATCATCGACGTAACTATTTTTCATTTATGAAACAACAGGGAATACACATGTTTTCATCATGGCCTGAATTATCCGTTATTGAGAATTATCAGTATTTTCATGGAGCGCTTCAAACAATAATCGTTAAATTTGAAAAAAATTAAAAACAATAGTTTTAACATGTTTGTTAAAATTCACGATATTTATATCATAATATTTATTAATCAGATACGCCTTTAATTACATAGTGATTTTTAATGGGAGGAAACCATAATAAAAAACACGCTGTATTATTCCTCTGCGGAATTCTTTTTTTCTCACTAATACTTTCATCACTATCAGTTTCTGCCGATCAACAAGAAAAAACAATCATTGTGGATAACGATGGATCCGGTGATTATACTACGATTACTGCTGCAGTAGATGCTGCTCAACCGGGAGATACTATTCTTGTGCATAATGGTATTTATGAAGAAACCGAGATTCTAATCGATAAAACAATTACCCTTACTGGAGAAACGATTTCATCAACTATCGTTCAGGGTGATGAAACAAAAACAATTCTTATCATCCAAGCAGATAATGTGATGATTTCAACATTAACTGTGTCCAACGGTGGAGATTGGGGTGGAGAGAATATTGCGGTATTTGCAAACAATTTTGTTCTTTCAGATACGGCGATTGAACAGGGAAATGGAACCGGGATTAGCATTCATAATTCTACAGGGTCAATTATAGAAAACAATGTGTTTACGTCTAATCAGGAAGGAGTAATGTGCTATAATTGCAGAGGAACAACCATTTCAAACAATCAAGTTTCAGATAGTATTATTGGTATCTATCTTTACAATTCACTAGATATGCTTGTCGAAAAAAATTGTGTTTCAACTTGTAATAAAGGAATTTATTTAGAAGAAAGTGATGACAATCTCATTCAACGAAATGATCTGTCAGAAAACGATCAAGGAGGCTATGTTTCATACTCCTCAGATAATTTATTTACTGAAAACAATTTTATTTCAAATAGAGAACATGCTAAATTTACAACTTGGCTTTCACCAACTGGACTTCAAATTAGTAAATGGAATGCTAATTACTGGGATAACGCGATAGCATTTCTTCCGAAATGTGTCCCTGGCGTCCTTTTCATTCGTACGTATAATCCAATTGGTATTTTTTTACCATGGTTTAGTGTTGATTGGAACCCAGCTAGCAATCCTTATGATTTAGAATGAAGGTAAAGATATGAGGAAAAGCGGTGTTGTATTACTAGTTTTCTTTGTTTTAATTGCCCATTTATCTATTATATTGAACGCTGAAAATACTACTGTTGATAACACCATTTATGTTGATGACGATAACACGGAGGGTCCTTGGGATGGATCATTTGAGCATCCGTTTCAGTGTATTCAGGATGCAATAGATGCAGCAAGCAGTAGTGATACGATCATGGTTTCTAGTGGGATATATCAAGAAACGGTAGTTATTGATAAGCAAGTAACATTGCTTGGTTCTGGTTCAGATTCAAGTATTATTGATGGCTTGCAACAAGATTCAACGGTGAAAATTCTTCATGATGATTGTATGGTCAAAGGTTTTCAAATTATCAATTGTTCGTTAGAACCAATTGATTTTACTCATAGTTTATTGTTGATTCATTCAAATGAGAATATCATAGAACATAACTTGTTTGTAATGAATGAAACTACTGATTTCTTTTCAATTGCAGCACTTCAAATCAATCAGAAAGATAACAATCATATCTCTAGTAATAAGTTCACCTGTGATGAGTTTGTTTCAGAATTTGACATTTCACGAAATCATGCGATTTATCTAAATGGATCCTGTAAGAATACTATGTTTGAAGAAAATCAGATTTGTGGATTTTATACTGCGTTTTCCGACTCAATTGAAACTGAGGATGTAGTAGTTAAGAACAATCAGATTACTGAGAATCTTTTTGGTTTGAGAATGTATGGATCTAACTCTTTGATTGCCAAAAATAATATTTCATCTAATAGAGCAGATGCTATTATTGTGCATAGAGGATCTGGTCATGCCATTATTGATAATCAGATTGTAGATAATGGATATAATGAGGGATCAGCTGCAGGCCCAGGTATCATGTTGTATCGAAGTTCTGGTGGAACCAGAATTCAGGGTAATAATTTGATTCATAATGCTGGACCGGGAGTGTATGATTATATGAGTTTTGATAATGTGATTACTGAGAATAATTTTGTGAACAATGGCTGGAATTATGATTGGGCTGAAAAACCTAATGCGTTTTTCTACACTGATATCGTTGATGTGTTAAGAACCAATGATTGGAATGGGAATTACTGGGAACCATCATCATCAGATGCATGGAAATTAATTCCTTCTGAACTCCGTTTGTTTGCTTATTTTGATTCTGTTTGTTCTATTCCCTGGTTTGCATTTGATAAAAATCCAGCGGATGAACCATTTGATGAATATAACCTTAAAAATTCTTTTCTATAATTTTTTCTATTTGTTTATTTGTTAATTAAAGAACTATTTTAACATAATATAATGAAAAGTTATTTATATTAAGGGTGAGTTTTTTTTGTTGGAGGAATTATTTTGATAAAAAATGGTTCAGCGATACTAATCTTACTTCTTTTCATTTCCTCGATTTTGATTCCATTTCAGTCAACTACTGCTGAATCAATGAATACTATTTATGTTGATGATGACAACACAGAGGGCCCGTGGGATGGAAGCATGGAGCATCCTTTCCAATATATTCAGGAGGGTATAAATGCATCAATGGATGGGGACACTGTTTTTGTTTTCGAGGGAACCTATACTGAAAATGTAATGATTAATAAATCAATTATATTGCGGGGGGAGGATAAGAATATTACTGTTTTAAATCCTCTTGATACTGATTGTGAAGCAATCGCTATTGAAACCAATGAAGTCAATATTAAAAATTTTCGATTATCTAAAGGACAAGTTGGAATTAATATTGTAAATTCATCTAATATTTTTATAACAAAAAATATTATAGAATATAATGTTCGCGGGATTACTATTTATTCATCAGATTCGATTTATATAGAAAGTAATGTAATCAAAGATAATGGAATAGGAATTTATTCGTATTTACCCTCCAATAATATTATTTTCAATAATTTGATAGAAAACAATAGTCGTGGAATTTACTCCTTATTTTCGCATTCATTGAGTACTAATTATATAAGAGAAAATATAATCAAAAATAATGAAGATGATGGAATTGACATTTATAGATCTTCAAATAATATTATTGAAAATTGTACGATTACTCATAATGAAATCGGAATTCAAGTAGAGGGTGGAAATAATAATATAATCAATAATCATATTTCTTATAATGAGTTATATGGAATTGATTTAGGTGGATATTGTTCTACTTTTGTCTCAAATATATGTAGTTATAACTCAATTGGTATTTTTTTATTCGGGTGGAAACAAACGGTTAGAGAGAATAGAATAACATTTAACAAGAAAGTTGGATTAAAATCAAGTGGTCATCATAATAAAATAAGTAATAATCTAATACGATTTAATTATGGTGATGGTCTTTCGTTAAGTGGAGCTCACTTTGAAAAAGTGTTTTCTAATTCCATAACTGATAATGATGGATACGGGATATTTTTAACATACATTTGGCCACTCAAAGGTACACCTTCTCTGGGTCTAAGAAATAAGATACTATGTAATAATATTGTTGATAACAATGAAAGTGCTTATTTTATATTGAATTATTTGACAAGATGGAATGGGAACTATTGGGGCGAGGAAGTAAAAAAACCATATGTTATCCATGGAGATCTCTCCAGAGAGAATTTTCCTTGGATTAACTATGATTGGCATCCAGCACAAGAACCCTATGATATTGGTGGTGGAGGATATGAATAAAATTGTTTCAG
Source organism: uncultured Thermoplasmatales archaeon (assembly GCA_964414035.1). Lineage (GTDB taxonomy): Archaea > Thermoplasmatota > E2 > DHVEG-1 > DHVEG-1 > EX4572-165. The sequence goes on from CAYPUK010000080.1 coordinate 9,450, forward strand.
TATTGTTTTGTTTTTTGATTGTTAGTTCAACATTTATGTTTCCAATGTCCTCTGCTAAAGCCGTACAATTGAACACAATTTATGTTGATGATGACAACACTGAGGGTCCGTGGGATGGATCATTTGAGCATCCGTTTCAATATATTCAGGAGGGTATAAATGCATCAATGGATGGGGACACTGTTTTTGTTCACGAGGGAACCTATACTGAACATCTGATTGTCGATACCTCAATTAAATTGATAGGTGAAAATAAGGAAAAAACGCACATTATCGATGATTTTTCACTTTCATCAGCAACCATAGTGATTAATAAAAATGATGTGACTTTAACGAATTTTTCAATAATTGGAGAAGCTGTGTCGAGCGGTATCAACATTAATTCAGATTACTCGAAAGTATCAGATAACATCATTAGATCTTCTAATGGTATAGGCATTTATAGTAAGAATAATATCATCCTGAGAAATTGGATTGAAGCTGATTCTTTTTGGGGTATAGAACTTCAGGATGCAAGTTCAGGTAATGAAATCAGTAATAATTCCATCAAAGCTGAAGATGCAAGTAGTGGAATTTATTTAATTCAAAATTGTAAAAACAATCGAATCCGTGGTAATACTATTAGTTCCACGGATAGTGCAATCAGATTGGTTATGTCCAATAAAAACACGATTGCTAATAATGAGATGTCTCAAGGTGGTTTGCATCTTCAATATTCACATGATAATGTAGTGTATAATAATACAGTTAATGAGAAATCAATTGTCTATTTTAACAACGAATCAGACCATGTTCTGGATGGAAATTTTGGTCAGATAATACTTATTAATTGCACGAATATAACGATTAAAAACCAAAGTTTTTTTGATTTAATAACATCTATTTATCTTTACCATTCAGAAAATTGTAAGATTACAGATAATATTATTACTCATCATAATCCTTTTCGAGCAACAGGTATTTATCTTCTCTCTTGTGAAAACATAAATATTGTGAATAATACTCTTACATATATTGATGCTATAGAACTCATAGACAGCTATAATACTTTGATATCATACAACTCTGTTATTAATTGTCGGACAGGTCTTTTTCTTTCCCATTGTACTAACACCCAAATCTTATCAAATAATTTTGTTAACAATTCATTATGTGTTGATTTTTATTATATCTCAACGAATTCTCTTGTTTCAATGAATAATTTTGTTGGGAGATGGCCTCAAGCATTATTTTGCGATCCCTTATATGCGAATAATACCTGGATTCATAATTACTGGTCACGCCCTCGAATTCTTCCCAAGATAATACCGGGCAAATTGATTTTAAAGAATGAATCCCCGTATCCTACATTAATGGGATGGGTAAAATTTGACATGCACCCTGCAAAAGAGCCATACGATATTGATGGTGGAGGATATGAATAAAATTGTTTCAGTGGTATTTTGTTTTTTGCTCGTTAGTTCAACGATGATATTTCCAATTCAGTCTGATGCATCTCAACAGGATGAAATAATTTATGTTGATGTCGACAACACTGATGGTCCTTGGGAGGGATCATTTGAGCATCCGTTTCAATATATTCAGAATGCAATTGATGCTGCTAGTGAAGGAGATACAGTTTTTGTGAGGGATGGTCAGTATAAGGAAAACATTGTCATTGATCAATCAATATTTTTACGTGGAGAACATAAGGTTAATACAATCATTGATGGTGGTAAAAAATCAAATGTTATTTGTATTGAAGATGATGAGGTGGAGGTAAGTAATTTTTTTATTACGAATGGAGGAATACATACTTTTGATGCAGGTATCAAGTTATTTTCCAGTGAGAATAGTATTTCAGAAAATATAATTGATAACAATATGGTTGGTATTTTTTTGCAGAATTCATCTAATAACTTGATTACTGAGAATATTTTTCTTGATGGGCAAGTAGGCTTACATCTTAATTTTTCATCAAATTTTAATTTGATATCTAAGAATTCTTTTAGTAATCTAAGTTACGGTATGAGTTTGAGTTATTCGTCTAATAATAATATTTTATCAAACAACACGTTAAATACCTCTCGATTTGGAATGTTGATCGGTCTTGAATCGTCATTTAACAAGGTCTCTGAGAATAGTGTATGTAATTCTAATTGGGGTATATTCATCGATTCATCAAATAATGATATTTCCTTCAACTATATAGCTGATAATCATGATGGTATTCGTATGGATGAACATTCATCTAGTAACACGGTCTGTGGAAACTTAATTGTTTCTAATTGGGGTGGAATTTCACTTTATGAATCTACAAATAATAACAAAATATCAAGCAATGTTATTTGCAATAACACTATGGGTGTAGGGTTATATTTATCAAATTCTAATGAGATTAAAGAAAATAATTTTATTGATAATTCTTATCATGTGGATATGGAAAATTCTTTTTTTAATACATGGAATAGGAACTATTGGGATGGCTGGATTGGTTTTGGTCCAAAATTAATTACTGGTAAAATTGAGATATGGAATGTAGGTATTTTTCCCTGGTTTGAATTTGATTGGCATCCAGCAAGTGAACCCTATGATATTGATGGTGGTGAGAGGTTATGAATAAAATTGGTTCAGTAGTATTTTGTTTTTTGATTGTTAGTTCGATGCTGATATTTCCAATTCAGTCTGATGCATCTCAACAGGATGAAATAATTTATGTTGATGATGACAACACTGATGGTCCTTGGGAGGGATCATTTGAGCATCCGTTTCAATATATTCAGGAGGGTATAAATGCATCAATGGATGGGGACACCGTTTTTGTTTTTGATGGAAATTACCAAGAAAATCTGTTGATATCTGTATCAATTGTATTACAGGGCAATAATAAAAGCACGACAATAATTGATGGTAACAGTAAAAATAATTCTGCCATAACTATTATTTGCGATTTTGTCTATATAACTGGATTTACCATATCAAATGGACCGATTGGAATCGATTTAAAAGGTTCATGTAAAACAACAATTTTTAATAATTTAATACAAAATAATAATTTATATGGTTTACGATTAAATCATTTTTCAAATTATAATATAATTGAAAATAACATTATTCATAATAACTCTTGGGCTGGAATAAATTTTCATGATTCATCGGATAATCTTGTTATTGACAATAATATTAACGACAATGATGACCAAGGAATAATAATATTTTCTTCAAGAGATAATAGAATAATTCATAATAGTATACGTGATAATGTTATCGGAATTTCACTTGAAAATGATGTATGTAATATAAGCATTATCGATAATGAATTTTATCGAAATGGAATAAAAACCAGAAATTCATTATCGGATTGTTTATTGCATACTGTTGTAAATAATACAATCAATGAAAAACCTCTTGTGTATTTACAAAAGAAATCAAATCTAGTTATTAACAATGCAGGTCAAGTTCTTCTTATTGATTGTAATAATGTCTCCATTCAAAATTTAGATATAATCTCATTAAATATAGGAATTTTTTTATTAGAATCATCTAATTGTAGTATAACTAACAACAACATTTCACAGTGCAAATATGGAATGTATATTTTTTATGGAAACAATAACACGATATCACATAATATCATTCAAAACAACACGAATGATGGAATCTTAATACATATGAGCAATTCTAATTTTATTATTAATAACAAAATTTTTACTAATTCAGTAAGTGGGATCCGTCTCTTTGATTTTTCAAAAAATAATAAAATAATAGGAAACACTATAACGAATAATAAAAACGGTCTCTGGCTTAGTTTTTTTGCCGATTATAATTCTTTTTTAAATAATACAATTAGTAGTGGTAACTGTGGTATACTCATTTATGATTTTCCGCATACAATCGATGAAATCAAAATAGTAAGTAATCCTCAGGGTATACCGAGTTATTGTAGCTATAATGAATTTAGGGGAAACAATGTGTTAAATAATGAGTATGGTTTCTATGTAAGAAATGCTAAACATACATCTATAGTTGGTAACAACATAAAAGGAAATAACAAGTTTGGAATATGGGTGTCTTCACGAGTTCACAATATAGAAAACAATAATTTTATCGATAACCGTGAAGGTCATGCCTTTTTTAGCACAGTATTTCTAGCAAGTTTCTTTCAAAGTTGGAATAATAATTATTGGGATGATTGGCATAAACCCCTACCCCGTCCAATTTTCGGTAAACTTTTATTTTTTGTAATAAACATTCCGTGGTTTGAATTTGATTGGCATCCAGCACAGAACCCCTATGATATAAGTGGTGGAGGAATGAATAAGTGAATCATAGTACTCTTTTGATCCTTGTTGGTGCGTTTATCGCTGTTTGCGTTCCAATTATGGTAAGTGCATTTGTTTTTTTCTCACCAGCACTAGTGGGTTTTATTCCTAGAGGATTTGGTTTGATTCTGTTCTTTGTTGGAATTGGAATCATGATCATTGGTGAGAGATTGAAGAAAAAGGACCAAATGCTATAGAAATTTTTTAAGAATCCATCATATACTGTTTTTCATTTATTTTCTTGCTTATTTTTATAATTTATTGATTAACACTAGTTAATATTGTCTTTTCAAATTATTTTTTCCTAAAAATATCTTATTTTGAACAAAAAGTAAAACAAAAGTTATTTATACTCAACCATGCTTTATTTTTTATTGGAGGCAGACATATGAAAAAGATTGTTTTCATTTCACTCTTGTTTTTAGCTAGTATTCTTGTTTTTCCAACGGTTAATGCTGGACCTGAACTCAGCGTTGAACTTCCACCAGTCGGCGCTACTTTTTTAATGATTCAAGTGGAAAACCATGGAGATACCACAGCGCATAATATTACGTTAACTGATCTTGATATCAGTGGATTTGTGTTTTATAATAATCGAATAAAAGAAACCAATCTTGATGTAAAACCTGGTGCTTCAATTACGTTTTCAGCTAATACCGCGTTTTATGGTCTTGGTTTTTTCACGGCAACGATGACTGTTACCTGTGATGAACAAGTAAATGCAACCGGAACAAGTAGAGGATTTGTCTTCATTGATAATGTATATATTCCGTAAAATAAAGATGTGAAAAATATGAAAAAATTTATTTCGGCGCTCATTGCGGGTTTGTTTTTTTCAACAATGCTTAGTTCTCTACTTGTAATTGCTGATGAAAATGAAGATTGGTTTAGTGCAGGAAATGGAACAAGTTTTGATCCATATCAAGTTACAACCATTGAACAATTAGATGCAATTAGATACTATCTTGATTGTTGTTTTGTTTTGATGAATGATCTTGATTTTACTAACGCGGATTCTTATGAAGATTCAAATAACATGATAAAGTATATCACTGGTGATGGCTGGAAACCTATTGGGGATTATAAAGAAGAAACCGAGTTTACTGGTAGTTTCAATGGTCAAGGGTTTACTATAAGTAATCTTTTTGTAAATCAAAGTTTCACACATTATTCTTCGTTATTCGGCAAAATCGTTGATGCTGAGATTTCTCATCTCATCTTAGATGATGTCTATGTGAAAGGAACTGGTTTTATTGGGGGTATCGCAGGAAATAACGAACATGGTGAAATCACTGATTGCGCTATTTCAGGATTTGTGGATGGATCTAGCTTATATATCGGTGGGCTTGTTGGGAGAAACAATGGTTCAATTGACAATTGTCATGTCTCAACTTTAGTTTCTGGAGATTTATACGTTGGTGGACTAGTTGGATTAAATAAAGGATGTATCTTTAATTCATCTGCATCTGAGGATGTCAATGGTAATGATTATAAAAGTGAGATTCGAAATATTGGAGGGCTTGTAGGTGGAAACCTTGGATCTATCACTGATTCGTTTGCAACGGGTAATGTAACGGGAAATTCGTATGTTGGCGGTCTAGCTGGTGGAAATTGGCAGAACATTTCTGATTGTTATGCAACAGGAAAAGTAACTAGTGTTTGGCATAATCATGGAAACATCACCCTTGGAAGAAGATACGTTGGCAGGCTTACTGGAGCAAATTTTGGTTCTGTAACAGATTCCTATGCTACTGGAAAGGTAGCATTCAGAGGGTATGGTCTTGGAGTATTGTATCATCTCATAACCCATATTTTTCCAGATGGATTTTTTTCAAATGATTGGAGTTGGTGGTTAAAAATATGAAAAATAAAAGGTTGATAGTATGTATTACTTTGATGCTGGTACTTTCTTCAGTTGGATTAACCACAGCTAATGTCAATGATACCATTTATGTAGATGATGACGGCACCGCGGATTACACCAGCATCCAAGCAGCAATAGATGCTGCGGAAGAAGGAGATGTTATTGTTGTTTACAATGGAATGTATTATGAAAATATCATTATTGATAAACAATTAACGCTGAATGGGGAAAGAAAAACTGATACGATTATTATTGGAGCAGAAAATAGTCATGTGATTGAGATCCATGCAGATTATGTTACCATTTCTGGATTTACCATTCAAAACAATGAAAATCGGTCAGACGGTATCAACATTTATTCATGCTACAACACTATTGAGGGTAACACTATTCAAAACAATGATAATTATGGCATTCTTCTTCGTGGATTGTATAAATCTGGTTCTTTTTTGGTTAGACCACCATCACATAATGTGATTAAAGGAAATATTATTAGAAACAATAGTGAAAAAGGAATTTCAATTTGGGGTGGGGACGTTTTTTTACCACGATTTCGTAACATTGGAATGACCCTTGATGCTAGGAATAACTCCATCGTAAATAATGTCATAGAAGGGAGTAGACATGGTGTGTATCTAGCTAAAGCAACAAGAGAAACGCTGATTGATCATAATGAATTCACGGATAATAACATCAGTGTTGCTCCAATGTATTCACGATATAATATTATCACTAGGAATAACTTCCTTAGTAGTGATCCATTCTTCCAAAGTGGAATTAACTATTGGAATAATAATTACTGGGGGGAGCCATTGGATGAACCAAAAAGAATCATGGGTAGAATTGGGTATTTTGGGATTATTCCTTGGATTAATTATGATGAACAGCCTGCCCAGGAACCATTTAACATAGGGGGAGAATACTAATGAAAAAAATAATAGGCATAATAAGTATTTGTTTAATGCTGGTTTCAACTTCTGTAATATCAACATCATCTGAAAAAGAAGTGCTAGAGGATGAGCATTCTGAGTCATTTCATAAAGCGTTTTATGCTCATATTCATCTTGAATTGGATCCAAGTTTAGATCAAGCAAAAGTGATAAAAGAACATTCATTATCTTTTCCAGATTGGTCCTTACTTTTCTTACAAGAAATAACTATCGAAAATCCCAATGTAAATAATGAATCTCAATTGATTATCATACCTGTTTATAAAGCAGCTTTGTCACATCGATATGGTATTGGAGAAATCCAAGAATTCGTCCCTCATGAAGATACCGTGATTTATCTTAATTTGTTTTGGGGTATGATTGAAGAGCGAGATACTTCCAGTGGAAAAACACTTATTGTTGATGGTTTTG
>CAYPUK010000081.1:0-25988 GCA_964414035.1 uncultured Thermoplasmatales archaeon
CCCCCTCATTTTTTGCAAAGGTTGGCAGGTGAATTACGTGCAAAGGTTGTCTGTTAAAAAGAAGAAGTAAAGCAAAAAATCAATGGTGAAAACATGACAGTTGGAATATGAAATTGAATGATAGAGTATCATTTAACCATTTTTTTGGTGAAAAGAATTAGTGATGCATCTGATTTTTTTTAAATTACATACAAGTAATCAAAATTATTATTTGAAATCATTATGGTTTACGAAGTATGTTTTGGATCTCAGAAAGTTTTTTTTCAATATGTTTGATATCGATGTGAGCATCTACAGCGATCCTATGCACAAGACTGTTTTGATCATGTAATCTTCCCTGATACTTTGGAAGCCTACGCAGCACCATTTCATCCCATGAATCATTGCGTTTGATAGAAGCAACAACATCAGTAAGACTAGTTTGTTGTAAGAGAACAATTGCATCAAAGATATTCTTATAATCAGCAGGAAGACCAAGTTTGACCGCGGTAAGATCAGCAACGGGTGGAACATGAATACGAAGGGTTTTATCAAAAGAGTGAAAGTGTATCTTTTTGGTATCGTACTTAGTAAGGCTAAACTCAAAGTAATGATCGGTCTGATATTCTGTAATACATGGTTCTGAAATTTCTATTCGAATCTCCGGAAGCAAGAGTTTTTGCTCCTGATCAGTTAATGAGAAAGAAGGCTCATAGGCTGCGTAGAGCTGAAAGCCCCATTCAGTTTTCCGGCAGTTGAGTCCTTTTGAAATAAGGATGTTCTTTGTTTTTTGAATTCCTTTTTTATCTGTTACCGCATCGATGTCAAGAGTGTATCGTTTATGATTTTTTTGTGCATGTGCGCGAACTCCCCATCCACCGATGATCACCAGAGGATCATGTATCTGGGAAAGGATTTGGAGGGATTGATCTTCAATATCGTTTTTTATTCGAGTGGGAAATTCCTGCAGGTTCATAATGCGCGTACTCCATGTCTGATGGCATCAAGATCTAGATATAAGTCAACATTCCATCGTGTTTCATAGGGTTGTTCCCATCCTTGTTTTCCATATTCTTTTAGTTGTTTAAGAAACACCATCGTTTTTTCTTGCACATAACTCGAGAACATGGTAATGATTTTTTTATCAACTAGACTATGGGATAGATGATGAATGATATCTAGATAGCAACCAACGATGTTGACCATGTTTTGTTTCTGTGCATACGAAAGAAGTTTTTCCATGTTCATTTTTTTTGAGCGAAGGAGGAAAAGACATCTCTCCTCAACACCATCAATGGTATTCAAAGAGGAAAGAAAAATGTGTTCCAGATCGCTATCTGGAGGAATACTCTCATAGATGACATGTTGTCCTTTGCCCTTCACTTGAAAACCAGTTCCGGTAATGCTCATACTTTGATGGAATTGATCATAGAGCTTTTGTTGCAGTTTTTTTGGTGGAAGGATCTGCTCGTTAAATGGTCGGGAACCAGCAATGTAGAGGGTGTTTTCATTTGTTTTTTTATCAAGGATAATATCATCGAGAAGAGGTACAAGTTCATTTCTTTCATTTTTTTTGATAGTTAATGGTTTTTTGCTGATGACGGTTACCGCGTCTGCATTTGAAAGAAGATGAAGATACTTTCGAACGGTAACTGATCCATATCCTATTTTTTCAGCGATTTCTTCAGCAGTGATGTGTTGTGATCCAATATGTTTCCAGATCTGCTGACTGGTTTTTGATATCAATGGTGTTGGATCGATGCCTTGGGTTAAAAGTGTCATATGGAGTTCTTTCAGCCGTTGATGATAAAAATCAGAGGGTATAGAAATGATAACAACGCCATCCTGAGTTCGTTTCTTTAATAAATCACCATCTGATATCATTTGTTCTACGGCATTGTAGATCGTTTTTTTTGCATATGGTAGTCTATCTACTGCCTCTTGTAAGGGTATTGAACGAATTGAAAGCAAACAATAAAGAGATGTTTTCAAATTCATAAGTATAATTTATTATTGAATAGTATTTAAACTTTTCCACAAAATCATTCATTTTTGATAATGAGCATGTTAAAAGTATGAAACGGGCATTTTTGATTACTGAATGAGTGCAGAAAGGAAAAGATTGTGTTGTTTTTCGTATTGATGTGTGTTGTTTCACCTTCCCTCTTATCCTCTTGCTTCTTGTATCAATGTGGGGTTATTAGAACACTTTGTTTTTTTTGGAAAAACAAGTAAATATTAAGGGGGAGAAAGAGAGGAAAAAAAATGCTGATTCAATAGAAAAATATTAACTATTAATATAACTATAATAGTTATGATAACTATGAGTTATAAAACGATTAATGTCGCCCCAGAAACGTATGAAAAACTTATTCTTTATAAACATGGAAATATGAGTTTTGATGATGTTCTTAATGAATTTATGAATATAGTTGAAGAAAAAGATTTCTATCGTCGTATTCTTCAGGAACACAAAAAAAGAATGCGTAACATGAAATCTAAAGATTTTATTGAATCTGATAGTATAGAAGATGCATTATCAAAGATCTGAGGAGAGCATTAAAATTGAATAAAAAATCTACTCCTTTTAAGATTCTTCAGAGTAAGGATTTTTTAAAAGATGTTAGGAAAGTACTTAAAAGTGGGGATAGATCAGTTTTATCTAAAATACAAAGAACGATTGATGAATTAAAAATTGATCTGTATAACAAACGTCCTAATATGGACATTAAACTTATATCTAAAAAAATCTCATCAATAATAATCTTCTTTGATATTTTTTTCATTTAGATGTAAAAACCATAATCAAACACATATCAACCAAAAGAAGCATCAAACATATGCCGTAATCGTATCAGATCAGATTCCTGCATACAACACCTCTGCATTAGCAATTACTCTTTCTCGGAAATATCGGCTAAAATCCTTCGGTGTCCTCAAAATCAATCATTCTTCCACGAAATAATGTTGATAACTGTTCTTTTATCCTGTCAAGATCAAAAAAACCCGGAGTATGACCCAAAACATATCATTAACTAATAAATTTTTGATTTAAATTCTTAAATAAAAAACATAAGATAATACTTTCATTTACCTAGTATCAATACCTTTTAAGGAAAAAAAAGTTTCATTGTGTTGACTTGTATGATAATTAACAACCAAAAACATATATGGTTTGGTCCAATAAATAGTATTATTTCGCAAAAGAAAAAAACAATGATATGATTAGGGGGAGTTGAAAGATGGTTCAATCATTGAAAGTCGATGTTAATTTAATTGTTTTCAAATGGCTTAGAAAAAGCTCTGGCTGGCCTAGAGAAGACGTCAGTAATCGGTTAAGGACTAGTGTTGATGTTATTAAGGCAATTGAACAAGGAGAAAGGCGACCAACGCTCAGACAACTAAAAGAACTTTCTAAAGCATACAAAATACCACTGGTGTCAACAACAATTGAAAAAGACCCAATTATTGCAATTGAAAAAGACCCACCCAATCAATCATAAAATATCAAATGGTAGATTGGGTAAAAACATGCTGGAAATGGAGGAAATATTCATAATCAGGGATCTGAAAAATCAAGGTTTGAACCTTAGTGCAATTAGCCGAAAAACAGGTCATACACGTAAAACTATTCGTAAATATCTTAAACGTGTTGAACCACCAGTGTATAAAAAACGATTAAGAAAAACCGGTAAGATGGATCCATATAAGGATTACGTTAAGAAACGACTTAAGGAGTATCCGTTGACTGCGGTTCGTCTTTATGAGGAGATACAAGAACAAGGGTATACTGGTAGTTATTCTCTGTTGGTTCAATTTGTTCGTAGGATCAAAGGTGTTACCGGTGTGAAAGCAGTGTATCGTTTCGAAACAAAACCTGGTGTACAGGCTCAGGTTGATTGGTCAGAGGTAGCATATATCACTATTGATGGGCGAAGGAGGAAGCTTTATTGTTTCAACATGGTCCTTGGTTACTCTCGGATGCGTTATATTGAGTTTACCTTACAAACGGATACTGCTACGTTTATCAAATGTCATATGAATGCATTCAGATACTTTGGTGGATGCACCAAGGAGATCCTGTATGATAACACTAAGAACGTGGTGATTAAAAGAGCGGTGAAAGCCGCTGAATCCAGTTTTAATCCATTGTTTGAAGATTTTTTTACCTATTATGGTTTCAAAGTAAGGCTTTGTAGAATACGTCGTGCTCAGACTAAAGGGAAAGTGGAAAACAATGTGGGATATGTGAAAAGAGATTTCATAATGGGACGATGTTTTGATTCTTTGGATGATATCAATGATCAACGATTACGCTGGCTAGATAAAGTCAACAACCGTGTTCATGGGACAACTCATGAGATACCAAAGGTGAGATTGGAAAAAGAGATGCTTCAATCATTGATGGATAAACCAAGGTATGTTATTTATCAACAAGCTCATCGGAAGATTACCCGGGATTGTTATATTTCCTACCAGGGAAATAAATATTCCATTCCATATATTTATGCTGGAAGAGAAGCGCAGGTTAGAATATATGATGACACATTAGAAGTAGTCCTTGATGAGCGTGTGATCTGCACTCATGATATTTTAATGGGTCGTAACCGGGTTTCAAAAAAGAAGGAGCATTTCAAAGGATTACTGAAACAAGTTCGAAATGAAGGATATGTTCCATATCGGAAACTTCCATTAATGAATTTTTCAGGTGCTGAGAATGTGGAAGTGGAAAAACGTTCATTAGATGTGTATGAACATCTTGTAGATGAAGGAGGTGATGTCTAACATGGGTTTAGCATATGAACGCCTCTGTGTTAATTTGGAGAAGCTTAAATTACATACTATCTCTGAAATCCTGGATAACTACCTTGAAGTCGCTTCCAAGGAAGAGCGATCAGTTGTAGAAATACTTGATCACCTGATGGAGGAGGAACAACGAGCTAAGCAGAATAGAAATATTGAATTTAAAATGAGACTTGCAGGGTTTCCAGTTCGAAAAACCTTGGAGGAATTTGATTTTACATTCCAGCCGTCTATTGACAAAAAAGTTATCAAAGATCTTGCCACCCTTCGTTTCCTTCATAACAACGAAAACATTGTTTTCCTGGGTGCACCGGGAGTTGGCAAGTCTCATTTATCAATAGCGTTAGGTGTTGAAGCCGTGAAACAGGGTCATGCGGTTTATTTTTCTAATATCAATAAATTGGTAGAAAAATTGAAAACTGCATCACGTAGGGATGAACTGGAGAAAAAACTGCAGGGTTATGCAAAATTCCAATTGATCATCATCGATGAGATCGGATACTTGCCTTTGGACACTGAAGGTGCTCATTGTCTTTTCCAACTGGTTTCTAAACGATATGAAAAAGGTTCTATGATCTTCACTTCTAATAAATCGTATGGTGAATGGGGTCAGATCTTTCAGGATCAAGTCATTGCAGCAGCGGTTCTTGATAGAGTTCTTCATCATTGCACTACGGTGAATATTAAAGGTGAAAGTTACAGACTCAAGGATAGGAAGAAATATGGTCTTGCCGGAGCAAGAAAAATGGGAGATGCATAAAAATGAGTGAGAAGAAACATATTTATAGAACTGGGTCTTTTTCAATTGCAAAAAGTGGGGAAAATTCGACTGTTATTGACAAAATGAAAGCGCTACCGCGTAATGATATAATTGTCCAGCGGCTTTCTTATCTCTTGCTGCATTTGGTTTATAATCCAAAATATACACATGATCATTACGAACTTGCAATATATCAATGTGGCCAGTTATCCCACTATCAACACTTTTTTTCCCAATACCACACTGGTACTTCGACAGCAACCGTTGCTATATCATTGACAAGCATAAATTCTTCAACCAGATCATGTCGTTGATAATTGTTTCGAGATGCTTTCACTGCAAAATCTGCCATTTCACACGAAAGATTCTTTGAGCGAAGGAATTCAACTCCATCATTGGGTTCAAAAACTGGTTGAGAACATCGTTTTCCTACCTCAAAGAACGCATCAGGACACCCATTTTCAAACCGTTTCAAATAGTGATACAATGAAGAAAACGCATTTTTCACGTTCTTTTCCAATTTCAACCTATGATACCTGAATTCATAATCCAGGTTGACATGATCAAATCGTTTCCGAAAAATAACATTTTTATCCTCCCCACTGAACAGATCTCTTTGATTATGAATTGGGCAAAAAAACTCATATTCCTTAACCCATGAATGAATCGTACTTAATCCCACTTTAACTTTAAACCTTTTATTCACTCTTTTACGTGTTTCATCCAAAGAAAACCCCTGATGATACAATACCAATGCATCATAAACAACTTGAGGCGGATATGATTTTTTACTTATTTTCTTATCCTGAAATCTTTTCTTGCATTGTTTGCATTGATAGGTTTGAACTGTTTCAAAACGAAGTTTACGCATTCCTCTCTTCACAACATGAGAACTTTTACAGTACGGACAATTCATAATTAATTCAAAAATAATTATAAAAAGAAAGCATAAAATATTTTTGAATGAAAAACAACGTCTTATATGATCACAAAAAAACTGCAACCTAAAAAATTCATGATCAAAATCATATCAAAAAAACTAGGAAAAACGCAAGCAAAAGAAGCCTATGCATCTTTTCACTATTATGCTTTCCGCCAGCTTGTATCATCAGAATGCAATGAAAGATCCTAGATTCTCAGACAATTAAAACAACATAATGTATGCCAAAAAAAACCTTTTTTTACCAAGAGTAGAAAGAAAGATTTGAACTCATAACTAACTAATACTATAGAGAAAACACTGGTTATGCCTTACTATTCCTGTCGGTAAATGTTAACATTTCAGCAACGGTGAAAAGCGATCCCGTGACAAAGATCAGATCATGTTCAGTTGCAATTTCACAAGATTTATCATAAGCCTCAGCAACTGAATCAGTCAATACCACTGGTATGGATGAATCCAATTTGTAAATAATATCAGTTATCTCTTCAACTGATGCTGCTCGATCAAGATTCGGTTTTGTAACAATAAAAACGGAGGTCTTTCCCAAAAGGCTCTGTAGCATTTCTTTTATTGCTTTATCCTTCATCACACCAAAAATAACGATCAACCGATCAAAATCAAACAGGGATGTAATTGATTCAACTACCGTTTTCATCCCATCAGCATTATGTGCACCATCTAACACTACATAAGGACGTTTTTGAACCACTTGCATTCGACCAGGATGATTCATCTCTAAAATACCTTGAGAAATACTTTCCTTAGTAACAAAAACACCTTGTTGCTGTAGGCGTTCAATAGCAAGAATACTTATTGCAATATTCAAGGCTTGGTAACTACCAATCATATGAGTTGAAACGGTATAATCATTAAAACTTCCATGAACTAGAATCGTTTGAGTAACAGATGAAGAATCTATTATCTCATGGCTATTTTTAGAAACCACTGAAATTGGACAATCTAACCTTTCACAGGTTTTTTTAATAACTGTTAACGCAGGATCAATTGCTCCAGTAACCAAAGGTATGCTCGGTTTAATAATGCCAGATTTTTCAAACGCAATCTTTTCAATGCTCCCTCCTAACTGCTCTTGATGATCTAAACTCACATTTGTGATAATTGAGACGAGAGGCGTAATCACATTTGTTGCATCAAATCGGCCGCCAAGACCGACTTCAACAATGGCATAATCCACTTGTTCCTCGGCAAAAAACACAAAAGCAATGATTGTACACACTTCAAAATAGGTTAACTGAACACCATTGTTAGATAATTTATCTATCATAGGTTGCACTTTTCTTACAATATCAACAAAACGTTGTTTTGAGATAAATGAATCATTAAGTTGAATTCGTTCACGAAAATCAATGAGATGTGGAGAAAGATACAATCCTGTTTTATATCCCTCAGTGGTAAGAATACTACTAATAAATCGGCAGACCGATCCTTTTCCATTCGTTCCAGCAACATGCACAAAATCAATGTGTTCATGAGGATTATCTAACTCTTGTAAAACTTTTTTAATCCGGTCTAATCCTAAATTGATGCCGAACTGATGGAATCTATCAACCCATGCAAGAGCAGCCTCATAATTCATTGAACATACCATCTTTTTGAATTAGTATCCATCTGGATACAACACATCAGAAAATAACTCGTATTTTTCCTTCCAACTACTACCCGGTTTAATATGCACTCTTCTACCTTTGATTTCCAATCGTTTTTCAACAAACAATTGAATCGTTCTTGGTAGGATCTGATGCTCCACATCAAGAATCCGTTGTTTCAAGTCTTCTTCAGAATCTCCCTCCTTTACCATTACTGCAGCCTGTAAGATGATAGGTCCATGATCCATTTCAGTATCCACAAAATGAGTCGTACAACCAGATATCTTCACACCATAATCCAATGCATCTTTTTGAGCTTGCACGCCTTTAAAAGAAGGTAACAATGCTGGATGAATATTGATTAATTTCCCAAACCATTTTTCCACAAACCAATCAGATAGCAACCGCATATAACCAGCGCCAACAACAAGTGAGACATCATGCTTAGTAAAGATTTCATCTAGTTTTTGGTCATACTCCTTTCGATTTAATTCTTTAGGATTCACATATGCACCTTTGATGCCATGTTTTTTTGCTCTTTTTAATGCAAATGCCTGTTCATTATCACTAATAACTATGGCAACCTTTGCATCAATCTTTTTATCTTTTGAAGCATCAATAATACTTTGCAAATCAGTTCCTGATCCAGAAGCGAGCACTCCAACAGACATCATTAAACACAATTCACCAAAAACCAGTACCAATTCTTTCATTCATTATGTTTTTGTTTTACACATAAATCTACATCGAGTTTTTACAAGATTTAACAAATAAGGATTTTACTTCTTTGAAAGAAGCAGGTGTTTTAAACCCGGTTGGATCAAATTGGGTGTGAAAAATAGGAATATCAAAATTATGAAACATTTCCCATAATCTATCTAGACTTGGAGGTGAACATCGAAGAAGTGAACCAAGTTCATTAGTAGTATAATAAAAAAAAGGAGCATCTGCTTCCTCTTCAAAAAGAGCACATAATTTCATCATTTTTTTCTTTGATCCTAACACTTTCGTTTCAGTAATGTGTTTTAATGTTGTAACAATTTCTTTCGTATGAAGACTCCCCGTCCACAATGGTCCAATGAAACCTTGTTCATCCTTAAAAGGATACACATCTTTTTTTAAAAGAGGTTGAATCATTTTTGCTGTTTCATTAGCACTTGGAATATTCCTATGAACTCTCACGTATAATCTCATATAATGATCAGTTTTATAAGATAAAATCGGTTGTATTCCCACTTCATGTTTCGCAGCTTCACGAGCAACAAAACCAAGTAAGATTCTCAACCCAACCTCATGCATAACTGGCCCATGTAATGGATAAGCAGCATATCGTCGCAAACACACCTTTGGATACACTCCACACAAACAAGCAGCATCAGTTGCACTCACTGCTAGTATTCCATGATGACGAATACTTTTCATTGCACTATCAATAAAAGAAACAGGAGAACCAAAAGGATCAACATCAATATAATCAAATTTCTCTTCAAGTAATAACGCATTCAGATTTTGATTCGTACACGTCACATTATCTAATGATTTCTCAATTACATTTTTTTTCATTACTAAAAATGATTCCTCAGACCAATCATTGAGGGTTACATCAAAAGATCCAGATAATTCATGATTGAATCGAATCCCTCTTATCCCTGTTGCAGCAAGACCGTCAAGTAATGAGAAATGTTTTTTATCACTCGTTGAAAGTAACCATTGGACTACTGCAATAGACAGATCTCTGTTTAATTCCATTGCAGGATTATAAAACGGAAGCCCATGTTTTTTACCTGGCCCTTTCTCTTTGTTTTTTTGTTCAGGAACAAAAACTTCAGTTGATCCTTCTGTGATTTGTTGATAATGAACTGATGAACTCATAAAAACAAAAAATTAGAATAGGGGAGGAAGTTTTTCTTTCATGATTTTCTCAATTTTATATGGAAGTAAATTTCTATTCACTGGAGTTACTTCCAAGATACGAATATCATCACGACGACGTACATCCTGAAGCAAAGGAGTACGAGATTTTTTATGAAGGGTGATCATAATTGGTTTATCACAATCAAGACCAGCAACCACAGCTTCACAGAATTTCTCTGAAAGCATTTCCATCTTCCCGATTTCATCAATTATAATAATATGAATATCTTCACTCGTGATTGCTTTTTCAATAGCAGGAATACCAATCTCTTCTAACGCATTGGTATCAACACCGTATTTTCCAACGTGTTCTTTATCTTCAAAATCAACATGTGCAAACGTTTTTCCTTCACCTGTTTGCCAATCTTTGACCTTGAAACCAACACGGTCATCATCTTTTAAAATAGATTCGGTGATCATTCCTTCTGCAACGTATCCAGCTTTTTCTAAAAAGCCAATGATTTTCTTTAGCGTTTCTGTTTTGCCTACGTTTGGCATGCCAGTGATGCCAATTTTAGGAATATCATCCATACGGAAAAAACATAATGTCTTTGTGGTTTAGAAATGTTTTTATTTCTTTAAACGTCACTTTTTTTTCAACGTTTGCACGCTTTTCCGGGAGAAAATAAGATAAACATGACCGCCAAACATGTACATAAGCACTGAAAAAAGCAATAACCCATACATAAAAAAGAAAAAAACACCAAAAAGCATCGTTAATACGATTATAATCACTGTAATAGCATTCATCATGTTACTTGGTTTTGGAAATGAGATGGGTAACACCATAAATACTGCAGCAAGAACAATGGAAGTAATCAGAATGAGAGGCTGTTGAGTTAAAAAACTGATGGATAAAACAAATATGGTTGCAGCTGAAGCAGGAAGTCCCAAAAACACATGTTTGTTTTTCAATGGATGAAAGGATGCTAATCGAATAAAGGCACAGCACAGATAAAGAATTAAGATTAACCAAAAAACAACAAAAAGAACTAGTGAATGTGTTGGCTCAGATTGTATTCTTATTGCTAAAAAAACACTTGGAGCAATCCCCATTGTGGTCATATCTGACATTGCTTCAAAATAATCGCCTAGTTCACCTTTCCCGTACCGGCGAGCAATGATGCCATCGAGTCCATCTGCTAATAATCCTAGTAAAATCAAGGTCAGTGCAAGATGAAACTTTAGATCTATTGGTAATGAAAAATCAAAGACCAAAATTAAAATAGCGCTTAATCCAAAAAATCCATTCAGCATACTAACGAGATCGGGATATTTAAGAAGATTAAGCATTGGATGTTGCAATGGTACTCACCCCAGCTGTAACCCGATCTTTTTTGTTCACTGCACTAGTTAGTTTCATTTTTTTTGGAAGGAACACATCCACTCGTGAACCAAGACGAATCAATGATATTTTCTCACCTTTCTTTACTTGGTCTCCTTTGGATATATAAGGAACGATTCGACGAGCAACGGTTCCAGCGATAAGAATGATTTTCACTAGTCCCATTTTTGTGTTTATAAGAAGGATTACTCGTTCATTCCGATCTGATTCTTTGGTAAACGCTGGAAGATGAGATCCAGGTATATGAGTGATTTGTTCAATGGTTCCATTCATGGGCATGCGATTCACATGTACATGATAAATATTCATAAACGTTGAAATAAAAAAAGCATTTCCTACATCTTCATCTTGAACCGTGTTCACGTCTCGGATAATCCCATCAGCAACCGCAACAACACCATTTCCCACTTTTCGATCTGGATCTCTAAAGAACACCACCAGAAGAAGACTGATTAATGCAAAAACTAAACTAAAAAAAATCAACACTCGTTGAACAATTCCAATCATAAAAAAAGAAAGTGTACTAACGATAACAAAAAGTAATACTGAAGATAGAATCCAATACAATCCTCCTTTTGCAATCTGCATTACATCTTCCTCTTCGTTAGCCTGCTTACCCATTGTTCAATAGGGCCTTTCCTTTTTGATAAATCTATAAGATTAAAGATTTCATCAAAGATTTCAGGCATATATTTTCCTAGGATAAACAAAATAGCAATCAAAGCAATTAAACTTCCGCCTTTTCCAATGTAATTATGAGCTATACTAAAAAACTCTGGTCCATATGCCCCAACCATATACATAATAGATGCATTTCGAACTAAATTAAGCATATATACAGTTCCAATAGTAAAAATGATTCCAATGGTTTTTCGTTTCACATCAATCCGAGACAAAGGTAAAAGAATACCAATGAAAATAACCATTGATTGCACTGCAGTACATGCAAAGATAATTCGAATAACTTGATCGTTATACCAAATATAACGACCACTAACAGTCACCCCATTTACAAAAAGTGAAAGTAACCATCCACTTTGCTGAGCAACTACCTTGATCAACCACATTGCTAGTGGTGTTAATTCAATGATAAAATAAATCAAACCAGCAATCGCTGAAGCTCCAGCAATCCACCGTAGACTATCACTAGATAACTTATGTTTTGCTGCATACCAGTCATGATACGCAAAATAAAACAATACAAAAATACCAGCGATACAAAGCACTGCATTCACTAGATCTTGATCTTCACCAAAATAAAGTGTATTTGGCTGTGTTGCCCAGTACATCGAAAACACAATCCAACCAGCT
Organism: uncultured Thermoplasmatales archaeon; assembly: GCA_964414035.1. GTDB lineage: Archaea > Thermoplasmatota > E2 > DHVEG-1 > DHVEG-1 > EX4572-165. Next base: position 12,663 of record CAYPUK010000081.1, read on the forward strand.
ACTCTTGCTTTCCAAGAAATCGCTGTTTTTGTAAACGATCCAAATGCTAATAATCCAAGACCCGCAAACAACGGAATTGGCAGTAGAGTTATTACTAATGGATCAAGCGGATAAGGAAAAAACAAAAGTCCAATAACCGTATAAATAATTGGAAGAATAACAAAGAGCGATGCGATTTGATTCTCAGTTAAATCAACTGATTGCTTTGAAACCATGCCTGTAGACATCATCTTTTCTTTTAAGTTTCTTATTGTTATACTGAAAAAATAAAAGAATGATTAGAGATTTTCATCATTCTTTGTAAAACACAATTGGTGTATATCCTTGAAACGTTAACTCTTGCCAAAAACCATACAGGGGTATATGGGGTGGAAATGCAACGTATAAAAGTGTCCTAATGAATTTTCCCCAATCCCAAAAAGCTTTTCCGAAGAGATGTATCTCTTCATTAAGATAATCAATATTTCGTAATATTGCACTCAGAATCCCACCTAATAATACACCTTGGGGCGGGATAATAACACTAGATATTACTGAATGAGGTCCGTTTATTGTTATTTTCTCTCTGATTGTTTTGGGTAACGGCTCAATTGTGGTTACAGCATCTTGATTATTATAATTGCAAAAAAACCACCATTTTCGAAATCGTAATGATCGAAAGCCCGGAATATTGAATCCACCTTTTAATCTAAAAAGTCCAATATGCAATCCTCTTCCCGTTGATGTAACAACAGATCCAAAGCAATACTTCCAACCAGAATTTGAGAGAGCTGAAATGGGATTATCATTTGATAATATCTCAATGAACGACTCATATTCAATATCCTTTTCTCTTTCTGACGGATCTTTTAATTCAGGTTCTTGTTGTTTTTTTCTCTGGTTTTCTAATGCAGGGCTAATGAGACTAGCACTTGAGAATAGCAGTAATAGCAAAATTGCAATTATCTTAATGCGTAACCTGCTTTTTCTTTTTTTTACAATTCTATTTTTCATTTTTTTTCCCTCTTAACAATGCATAAAATATCAAAAATATAGATCCAATGAACAAGAGAATAAGGTATATTAGGAAATTATTTCCATCAGCTGCAAAAGGATAGCTGTTTGCTCCAAATGGCGTGTGTCCTTGAAAGGATGCCTCTTTATTAAATTCCAATGTGTCTGGTTTATCCCAAGAGTTTTGCTCACTATATTCTAACCCGGGAACATACATTCTTAGTGACGGATCTCCGAAATATACAACGTTTTCAGCGGTATCCCACCACCATTGGGAAGGTTCTGAAAGATATAATGTACCAACATGTTTCATACCATTAGAATACGCTTCACCAACTGTTTTACCTAAAATGATGTCTCTAGGAATAGATTGCCTCCAAACAGCACCATACCAAGAAGTTGGCCAAGGATCCTGAACTTGAAATACAGACCCATGCCTGATTAACATTAAATGAAGATAAGTATTAGATGTTTGACACATGCTGGTAATAAATCCTGCAGAATGAAGATTTCTTAAGTCTTTCTCAATTTCTAAAGAGTTTTTAAAAGAATTTTGTAATCGAGAAAAACCAGCAGTTCCGATAACACCATCATAATAATCCTCCTCGGAGAAAGGATTAATAAATGGGATGATATCGTTTAATCCCTCTCGAAAGGGCTTTCTTGAGAGAACCCAGTCTTGACCTGTTGCAGGTAACAATGGTAGTTTAATATTTGTAAATGGAACAAATCCTTTTATGTCCATTGACATTGAATCTGGTTCGTCGGTCGATCCAAGATACCATTCATATCCCCTCCAAGGATTGGGGTCATCTAAAACATCAAAAGAGTGTATAATATTAAAAAAAGATCCTAAAAGAGGTATCTTTGACAAAAAATTTAATTTTTCTTGTAATTGATCAACTGTTTTAGCTATGTTAGCAAATCGGGAGTATTTTTCAAATCCTTCGTTTGGATCCCAAAACTCTGCTTTTCCTCCCTCAGTTTCAAGGCCATGAGAAATATGAATCCATAATAATACACCCTCATTAACGTTATTAACAACTGCAGAAACATTTGTGGAAAAAACAGGAGAATATCCTCCTCTTTCAAGATATAAAGGAATAATCTCCGATTCAGTCATATCTGGAAAATATGCACCGTTTTTACCCGTATATTTCTCAATTGTTCCTTGGTCAATCGGTTCCATTGAAGCAGTGACACCAGGTATCAAACCATTTGCACATTGATAGGTTGAGCCATAATAGTTACTTGCTCTTTCGTTAAACCGATGTCTGTGAGCGATAAATGAACATTGAACCGGAAATGAAAATTCTTCTGTTTGACTTTCTCGAATTTTATAGTAACTTCCTAAATTGAATGTCGAATAAAAATTAAATAAATTCCTTCGCGTAGTAATAGCACCAATATCTCTTGTGCTTTTACTTCCATTAATTAATGAAAGTTCTCGTTGTAACCCTGGGTTTTCAAATACAATTGCTGGATAAAAAACAGTTCGAGCGATCCAATTACTGGTATCAACTGGTGATCCACAGATTCGTCCAGCATGAGCAACACCTGGAAAGATGCGATCCCAGGGTATTCCAATATCATATTGATCTGCAACGGTTACGATGAACTCTTCTCCTTCTTTATCAAATCCATAGTGGTCTAAGAATTCATAGATCCGTTTTCCAGTAAGCACCATTTCAGCTGTTGAGGGCGGGTTGAAATATCGGTCATCAGCATTTCGTTTCCAGAATTCATTATGCCAAGTTACTGCTGAAGAAAGCAGTGGATGGTTATCAACGATGAACACTGGACATCCATGATGCGCTGCTAAATACGCGGCAGGGCCAATGAACAATGCCTTTTCTGTTTCCTCCGCTGGACAGAGTTCACCAAGATAATATGTTGTCCATGGATCAATTGTTGAAAACACGATGTCATTACTTGTTGAATCCTTTTGAATTGCATCATATATTGATTCATAATTTTCATAAGATGTTGTAGTAGCAATTGTTTGTAATTCTTGTTTAACTCGTTGGTCTAGATGGTTGCCAATATCGACGAGATGAATGGTTTGTACGCCAAGTTTCCGAAGGACTTCTCTAGTTTCAGAAGATAATTCTGATGTGTTGGTATAAAGTAATGGTGCATTATGCATACTAGCAAGAACTGCTCCTTGTGTTGCTGAGGTTAAGGCATCACTTTCATCTTTTGTGATTTCTTGTTTCCACTGATAGTCAACAGTAAATGAGACCTCTTTTGAAAGTGAATGTAATGAAAATACTGAGATTTGATAGTTTTCTGTTTCTTTGCAAAGTCCAAGAGTATCTAAATGGATGGTATGAGATGAGGATCCAGTGTTATTTAATGAGGTGAATATGTTTTCTCCGCCGGGACCAATGATCGAACAGCCTAGATTAATATTTGAATCCTTCCATGATACTGTGATAGTTGCATCGTTACACCCGAAGGGTGGAGAATCAGGAAAATCTATGATAGTTCCAGGAAACATAGTAACGTCCACATGATAGGTAACTTTTGGTTTTAATGCTTCAAGAAGTGATCCTTGTAAAATGATGTTTCCACCAAGAAATTGTTTTTCAGGGACATCTCCTTCGGTGGGAAGATCGGTGATTCCTACGCGCCAAGGCCCGGGTTCGTAAACATGAGATTGCGTGTATTCTCGTCCAGCGGGTTGATAGACATTCCAAAATGATGCAGCAGAAGCCTGCATCCAACCATCGTCTTGTTTGCAGTATAATTGGATGTCTGGATCACCTGTTGGTGCCATTATTCCTGGACCAAGAATGAGACAGTCCCACCAGGTTTCTGCTTTTATGAACGTGTATTCTTTTGGAACAGTGAATTCATGAAAAACAGGGTTTAACGAATTTGTTTGTGATAATGAAAATGAGGTATCCGTGTTTACTTCCTCAGGAAATATTTTTCCGGTAACTGAATCTGAAACGATTTCTTTTTCTTTTGAATACTGCTCTGGTATCACTGAAACCACTGCTTCATCTGAATGAGACCAATCATGTAATGCTAGTTTTGAGGCGATGTTTTGAGGGGTGTTTTCAGATATTGTGTGGTATTGATCTGCTTTCCAGGTTACATCTAATTTGTCTTCATCCACATTGATAAGAGTGATTTCATCAAGTTTTTGATCGCAGTAGCTCATCCAATCTTGCATGAAATAATCCGTTCCAACCTTTGCGTTCAAGGTTACTTTTTTTTCTTCATGATAATGGGTATCATCGAAGAATAAGAGTGGATGGGAATAGAGTTGGTTTTGATAGTTGAACACGCTTGTTGGTACTGCTGCTAGGTAACTATAATCGTCTAAATAGGTTGATTCATCGTATTGTACAAAGGTTGCTTTTTCAATTGGCACTACGGGTTGGTGAGAAACGCCTTTTGAACATCCTTTTTGGGAAAATGAAGGATCAGCAGTACTTTGAATCATTGATAATGGACTCATAAGTAATAAGATGCATATTATTGATAATATTGAATTTCGTACGTTTTTTTTCACCTGTATTCCTCCCACAAGTAAACATCAGGATGAAAAGTATAAATGCAAATATATAATTTAAATATTTTGAAATAATTGAAAAAAATAAAAAATGAAGAACCCGTCAAGGTTCTTTTCTTATCTGTTTTTTTATGCTAATCCAAGAATTTCTACCATTGATGGAATACTGAAATTGGTCATAATGGTCTGATCCCACATCAAACAAATAAGACCAACCAAGCCAATCAAAGTTAATGGTACCCAGTAGGTGTAAACGATCTGATCGATTTTTAACCGAGCAACTGCCACTCGAATCAGAGTTACTGAAAAGAGTAAGACTAAGAACAGTTTCCCTAGGTAGAACAAGATGTCAACGGCCATTCCTGCATATGATGTAAGACCAAGTATTGGTGAAAGATTGTATGGGAAGAACAAAGCAATGATCAAGGTTCCCATCACTACCATTTTCACACCATCAGCTAAGTAGAACATGCCCAGGTTTCGTCCAGAATATTCCACCATTAACCCATCAGCAATCTCCGTTTCTGCTTCTGGGGAATCAAATGGTATTTTGGATAATTCCGCTGGAGTAACGATTACTAGAGCGAGAAGTAAAATGATAGCACCAATGAATCCAAGTGGACCGACAACTGCCCAGATTGGTGTGCTCAAGAGTGTTGATATGGCAAATACATTACTTGCTCCTTCAACAAGGCTTAATCGCCAGGCAAGACTAATAATAATGATTGCAAGGGGGAATTCATATGCAATCATGGTTGCCATCTCACGCTGAGCACCAACGGTTGCATACGGTGATCCTGATGCAAATCCTCCGATCACCATCGCAAGTGATGGGAGAATAAGCAAATACAAGATAACCAGAAGATCTCCTTTTGCAGAGACAAATCCATCTAGTATTGATGGAAAACCACCAATTGGAAGATACAGTAGAATCGTAATGGTTGCTCCAAGACCAAGCACTGGAACTAGATTGAACACCCAACTAATCGCATTCTCCGGAACGATATTTTCTTTAACCAGTAACTTTCGTACATCAAGGAACGGCTGACGAAGTGGTGGGCCTATACGACCTTGCATATGCGCAGCGATCTTCCGATCAATTCCTTTATATGATAATCCTAAAAAGATACCAACGAGTGTTACACCAATCGCACCAAGAAGAACAGTTAATACGGTCATTGAAATACTTGCAATATCCATCTTACATCAACCCCACTGAAAGAAGCAATAGTCCCATGACCACTACAAACCAAAGCACATAATCACTCACATTACCGGTATGCATCTTTTTAAGCACATCAATAATCCATTTCAACGCTTCAGTCCAACCCCAGTATAAGTTACTAGATTGCACATGCATCATTTGTTTATCATATTCTTTGTTACCTGAGAGAAACGCTTGGGTTTGCCCAGTTCCCTTCTTATACTTTTTTTCTCCGAATCCACGAACAATGTAGACGATAAGGAAAATGATTACAAAAGCAACTACCCAGACAAGGGGATGCCAGTAACCAGTCCCTGTTTCAAATGTTTCAAGTATCATTTCAATCATTTTAGAACCCTCCTGTTAACCATTGTAAATAACTACTATTATTCACCAACGCATTCGCCGCTGGTTCCACAAGATTAGTAACAATAAATTGTGGGAATAATCCAAACACGATAATGATACTCGCAATCACTGCCATTGCGATAAGCATGCTTTTTGGGACTTCACGCACTTTTTCAAATTTTGGAAGAGCGGGTCCTAAAAACACTGAATGCAATACTTTTACAAAGATTGCAAGTAACAAAATACTTGATAAGATAGCAACAATGGAAAGAATCGGGTTTAACTGATATGTCGATTCATAGATTAAGAGTTTTGAAGCAAAACCATTGAATGGTGGAAGTCCTGAAACAGCTAAAAGACCAATAATGAAAAAGATGGTCGTATACTTCATATTTCTAGCAAGACCCCCAAGTTTGTTCAATGATGTTTCTTTAGTTGCATAGTACACTGCTCCAGCAACCAAAAACAATAATCCAATGTCAAGGGCATCATTGATCACATGAAATAATCCACCCGTGATTGCTTTCATGGCAAATGGTGCTGTTTCAAGAGTGATATTTGGATCTGCATTAGCAACAATAGTTAGACCCGTTCCAACAGCAAGTGCCATGTAGCCAAGTTCTGCGACGGCACCATAACCGATCAAGCGTTTGAAATCCGTTTGAATAATGGCCATGATCACTCCAATTAGCATGGTGATCAAACCAAGTAACACTAATATCCATCCAACTGAGATTGCAGGAAGGCTGATCACTTCACCATACACAGTGAACACGATTCTAAATAATCCATACAAACTGGCTTGTGTGGCCCCAACAAGTAATAATGATATTGATGCGGGTGCTCGACCATATGCATCAGGAAGCCACATATGCATTGGTGCCAATCCTCCTTTCATAGCTAGAGCTGCGATTAACAAGACCAAAGCAATCTTATCAATGAATGTGAATCCGGAGATTCCAATGCTTTGCGCAATCTTAGCCATGTTCAATGCATCATATTGACCATACAACAAAGCAATTGCAAACAAAACAAACAATGCTCCAATAGTACTAATCACGATGTATTTGAATCCGGCTTCAACCGCTTTTGCTTTATTCGTCCAAAATGCAACCAGTGCAGCTGAAGCAATAGAAGTTATTTCTAAGAACACAAAGAAATTGAACATATCGCCAGTAAGCATCATCCCAAGCATACCTGCGGTCATCAACAATAATAATGTGTAATACTTATCAAGACCGGTGTTTTTCTCCATGAATGCATAAGAATAAACCACTGCCACAAATGACAAAATAATTCCAATGATCGCCATGAATATACTCAATGCATCAACTTGAAATAAAATCCGAATCACAGTTGATTGCTGTACAGTTGCAGCAGCAGATCCAAACACATAAGTCATCGGACCATTTGTTAAGACTTCCGAAGCCATCATAAACACAAATAATGCAGTGATACCCACGATGATAATTGCAAAAATATTTCTTCCTTTTTCACTTACTCGACTGATAAGCGGGGTGAGAAACGCTCCAAGAAGTGGAATAGCAATAGTTAAAGCTGGTGCATGAGCAAGTAGCATATCAATGATATTCATTGATCATCACCTCCTAGTTTAGACACATGTAATGATCCATGATGTCGATAAATATGAATTACTAATGAGAGCATCAATGCAAGAACCGCAACACCAATCACAATACTTGTAAGGGTTAATGCTTGTGGAACAGGATATGACATGACTGGATTGTCTGCATTACCAGTAAAGATTGGTGCGACACTTCCCATTCGATAACCAAGCGTGATTAAAAATAAGTTCACACCACTTTCTAGAATTGTTATGCCAATTACCATTTTGATCAGATTCTTTTTAAAAAGCAAGGTGTACAATCCAATGATGATAAGCCCAGCTACTGCAAGATAGGGAATATTAGCAATCATTTTTATTTCCCCTCCTTTTTGTTAGTGGCAATAGCCATAACAAGAACAATAGCAAAAAGCCCAGCAATAACTTTCAATCCTACGGCAAAGTTCATCAATGGAAGGGTGCCACCAGTGTTAATATTAGCTGCTCCATTCACTGGGATCTCACCAAATAACATGCCTGTATCAACTAAGAAATTTGAAAAGAACGCTCCACCCATGATCAGACCAACGAATGCAAGACTAATGAAGCCGAGTGCTCCAAGGCTTTCAAGAACGGATAAATCATGTTCCTTAACTTTTGATTCAATCCAATCGGTTCCATGAGCCACGGCTAATAATACTAATCCAGAGGCAACGATTGCTCCTCCTTGAAAACCACCACCAGGGGTCAAATGACCATGAGCGATGACATAAAGCCCGTAAATGGTAATGATTGGAAAACTAATATTAGCAATGGTTTTCACAATGGTTGACATTCCTTTCATTTTTTCAACCTCCGAAAGAGCATGACAACACTAGCAACTGCAGTAAACAATACGGTAGCTTCACCAAGAGTATCAAAACCTCTGTAGTCAAAGACAACTGAAGTCACTCCATTATTTGCACCGGTTTCTTCAACGGTATTATCAATGATGTATTGATCCATCGCTTGACTAGCCGGTTCTCCAAATGGATGCATGAATAATGCACTAAACACCAAAAAGACAGCTACAATAGTTAGAAATGCAGCTGCAAGCATATTTCGTTGATTCATCTTATGCGTCCTCCTCTTCAGTACGTTTGGTTGCTTTAATCGCTAAAATCAAAATTGCGGTGGTCAATGCGGCACCCACACCTGCTTCAGCAATAGCAACATCAGGTGCTTGTAAAATGTAAAATTCTAAGGATAATAACAAACTCATAGATGCAAGCGCAATGGTTGCTGCAACTAAATCTTTTAAATACACTGCGATAAGTGCTGAAACAATCATCAGCACAGGAAGTATAATATGAACTGCATCAAGTAATATCATAATTTCTCCTCCTTTTCTAAGGTGTCTACAACGGCTTGAGCAGGTTTCACTCCACTTTTATGTGCTGCTCGAGCAATCGCATGAGCCCCTGTTGGGTTAGTAACTAAAATAGCAAGTAATGCACCCGCACTATGAATGGCAAGAACTGATCCATTCACATCACCAAAATACCATGATCGCAATCCAAGAATGATTACTGAACCTATGATAAAGATTGATCCGAACGTGGTACATTTTGTTCCTGAATGAAGACGCGTGTACACATCCGGAAATCGTAATAATCCAATTGCTGCAAGCACATTAAAGAACACGCCGATTCCAAGAAGAATGTAAATGATTGCAGTAATAATAGTTATCATTAGTATTCCCCTCCTTGAAGATATTTTGCAATATACAAAGTTGAAACAAATGATAATAATGCATACACGATAGCCACATCAATGTAAATCACTTGTTCAAAAATAGCGCCGATTACTACCATTGATACGATTACAATAGTGTTAATAGTATCAAGTCCAACCACCCGGTCAGGTGCAGTTGGTCCAAGAACGATTCTAATCATAGCCATGACAATGGCAAGTGATAAAATGATTAATACGATGAGATATTCATTAGTTAATGGTATCATTCAGCAATCCTCCGTATCCATTGTGGAAATGATCCACAAACATATTTACACTCGATAGGTGTTTTTTTGATCGCTTCCTCATCAACATTGATCCAATGAATGTACAAATCCTTATTCTCCTCATCGATATCCACACTCAGCGTTCCTGGTGTTAAGGTTATTGAATTTGCAAGCATTGTAATTCCCAAATCAGTTTTTAGATCAGGATGTATTTTAACAATGCCTGGGTTGATTTTACCTGTTATTACTCGATAAGCAACGTCAATATTTGCTTTTGCCAGTGAGATAAAGAATGGACCGATAGCATATAATAAAAAGAGAATCCAGTTTACTGGATTTGCCATTCGAACGTTTTCATCTTTGACAAGAACGGATTGACTGATAAATCCTGTGATGAGCGAGAGAATAAGTCCGATAAGTACCTCCTCAATGCTCCAAAGACCAGCTAGATCACCACTTCCTGTTGTAAATAAAAGATAAGTGATGAAACATACGATTGTTGTAATCACAAATGCAAGCATGGTGTTTTACCCCTTCGCTTTCCTAAACAATTGTTCAGAGAGGGTAATCCCCGCACTTTTTAAAAGGTTATGGTTTTTTAAGGAGTCACACATATTCCTATTAATCATGGTTTGAATCGTTATTTTCCTCTGTTTAATATTTGTTAAAACTGGTGTTTGGAACAGTGAAAAAAACATTTAAACAAACTAGTTATTAGCTAAATGAGAGTATTTTATCATGGATGTTCAACTAATTGGGATGACCCCACGTCCCGAACGATTACCGGCACTTGCCGCGAAATTAACGCATAGTAACACATCAACAGAGGAACTTGAACAATCATCAGGAAAAGAACTCAACACCATTTTAGATTACGTCATGAAACTTGGTCATACTAGTGTAGTTGAACACACCTCATTTACCTTTGCAATTAGTGGCGTAAGTAGATCTCTAACTCATCAACTCGTCCGTCATCGAATCGCTAGTTACGCCCAACAAAGCCAACGATATGTGAATTTGGAAAATCCTTGTTTTATCACTCCACCTAAAATTGCGAAAAACAAAGAAATGAAAAAAGCATATGAACAAGTAATGAAGACTATTTGGGATCAATATAACAAGTTGTTAGAAATGGATATTCCTGCGGAAGACGCTCGATATGTTCTTCCAAATGCAACCTGTACAAACATTATTGTTACCATGAATGCTCGATCATTACTCAATTTTTTCGAACTCCGTTGTTGTCTTCATGCGCAATGGGAAATCAGACAACTTGCAAACAAAATGTTAAAACTGGTGAAAAAAGAAGCACCTCGAATCTTTAAAGACGCAGGTCCTCCTTGTCAATCAAAAGGTTTTTGTCCTGAACACAATCCAGATTGCCCATTATATCCGAAAGATAAGTGAATACGTATGAACCGGCCAACCATTATCATTAATTGTGCGATGTCACTAGATGGAAAAATAGCTTCACCAACTAGTAGACAAGTTCGTATTTCCTCTGAAGAAGACATGGCACGAGTCTATCAATTACGAAACAAAGTTGATGCTATATTGGTTGGAAGTAACACCGTGATTAATGATGATCCGAAACTTACCGTGAAAGAACGATATGTATCTTGTTTGAATCATCCAATTCGAATTGTTCTAGATCCAAACAATAAAACTCCTGAAACTGCATTAATTGTCAATGACAAAGCAAAAACTATTATTGTTGTTGATGAAAACACGACTATTTCTAAATCATACCGGGAAAATGTGACCGTGTTACCATTTCCAACTGAAAATGGAGTGTTTAATCTTAACCAATTAATGACGCGTTTTTCAGATCTTGGAATTCATTCACTCCTTGTTGAAGGCGGGGGAACCATTATTTGGAATTTTATTACCCGTCAACTCGTTGATAACCTCTATGTTTATGTTGGTTCGTTAATCATCGGTGGAAAACAAACACCAACGATGGCCATGGGAAATGGTTTTGAACAAGAACAAGATTTCATTCGATTACACTTGGTTGAGAGTAAGCAGTTAGGTGATGGATTATTATTGCATTATCAACTCAAAAAATAATTCATAAAACATTTTTTTCTTTAGCATTCATGAAATAAAGTTGATACTCATGAAATTCCTCGTTGATCAAATGCTAGGAACACTTGCAAAATGGTTACGATTCTTTGGCATAGACACATATTATGCGACACAATCAATTCATGATGATGAACTGTTACACATTGCAAAAGAGGAAAACAGAGTCCTAGTAACACGAGATAAAGAACTCATTTTTCGTGCGCAAAAAAGAGATATTCAAGTCATTCCAGTTTTCACTCGTGATCTTGATGAACAACTCAAAAAAGTATTGGACCAGACAACAGTTGATTCAACTCAGATTCTTTCACGCTGCTCAATCTGCAACACTAAACTTGAATTTATAGATAGAAAAGAAATTAAAGATAATGTTCCTGAAAACGTGTATCAAACCAATGAAACATTTTGGATCTGTCCAGAATGCAAAAAAGTCTACTGGCGTGGCAGCCATTACGATAAAATCCTTCAAAAAATAAAGGATCTATCCTCTTCTTCATAATTCAGATATTTTTAATTCTTCTTCCTTCAGAAGAGTGTTATAGGAAAAGATTTAAATCTAAATCATCTTATTTAATAATAACGTTTAAACTCTGGGGGTTTTATAATTTTCAGAAGATTCAACCTGAGATCAATAAAGATTCTTCTACAAATAACAGTCGTTTGCATGCTATGTGTTCAACTCGTTCATCCAGTAAACTCACAATTCATCAAACAAGGATCAGATCCTTTAAATCAAAACGATGAGATTTATGCGAAAACTCCGGATTGGATTTCTGAAAATCCACATTATAGCACTGGTGCGGAACTAGCAGATATCAATCAGGATGGATGGTTGGATTTAGTTGTTGCCGACGGAAACGATATGGACAAAGGACATGTTAAAGTATATCTGAACAATCAAGGAAGTTTTCCAACAGAAGCAACCTGGCAATCTGATGATGAAGCCTATAATGGTCATCTTGACATTGCAGATGTGAATGGGGACGGATGGCCCGATGTTGCAGTATCTCATCTCGGAACTAGTTCAACTCAAGCACCTATTGCTCGACTGTATCTAAACAATCAAGGATCTCTCTCAACTTCTCCTGATTGGGAGGCAGATGTCATTGGTAATGCATTTGGAGTTGACTTTGGGGATATGAACAATGACGGTCGACCGGATCTTGCTATTGCAACGGGATGGTCGTACAGTCCAAAACATCCGTACCATAATTATGTGTATCTTAACGTTGATGGTATGTTAGAGTTATCTCCTTCTTGGATTTCAGATGATATGAAGTATTATCAAGGAGTGTTATGGGTTGATGCAAATGATGATGGCTGGTTAGACTTGATTGGAACTGGAACTGAGGATCAAATCTACTTATACAAAAATGTTAATGGCATGTTAGAAACAACAGCGAGTTGGAACACGGAAGAATCATTCAATCAAGATGGAATCATGCTTACTGCTGGTGATGTCACTGGTGACGGCATCATTGATCTTTTTGCAACTGATAACGTTCAACTTGGTGGAAGTGGACTGTTCAGACAATACAAAGGAATTACAGATGATTTTTTTGAAAAAGAATACTCATGGAATTATTATGGTGGAATGGGCTCAGCTGTC
>CAYPUK010000082.1:0-4582 GCA_964414035.1 uncultured Thermoplasmatales archaeon
GATCAACCTCTCAAATCTATGTTTCCTTTCTTAGAAGAGGCATAAAATTATTTGCTTTAGGATTGATCATCACATTGGTATCTTGGATTATTATTACTGAACGATTTGTTATTTTTGGGATTCTTCATTGCATTGGAATTTGTATTATTTTATCTGTTCCTTTTCTTCGCTTTGTTAAGGTAAATCTTATTCTGGGAAGTATGATCATTATTTTTGGATTATATCTAAGGTTATTCACCTTTGATTTTAATTATTTAATTCCCTTAGGTTTTCTTCCAACGAACTATTTTACCATTGATTATTTTCCATTACTCCCTTGGTTCGGCGTGGTATTAGTTGGCGTTGCGTTTGGTAATTATTTATATCCTAATGGAAAAAGACGTTTTCAACTTAAAGATACCTTTAGAAGCGTTTTTCCAGATCGAATTTGTTTTATTGGTCGTCATTCCCTTCACATTTACTTTGCACATCAACCGATTCTTGTTGGTGCAATCATGCTGTTCTTACTTTTTCAATAACTAGATGTTGGATTAATCATGATCCGATTGGAAGTAGTAATAAGGGAATGATTTCTTCAGGTAAATCTAAACTTGATTGTATCGCATTTTCATCTATTGGATAACAAATTTTAGATTGAAGGTCCCATGCAGTGGATTCTAGAAGGACATTGTGTGCTACAGCTCCTGCTTCATAATACCAGAATCGTTTTGCTGATTCAATGGAACGTTCTTTTGCTTTTTCAAGATTTAAGCAGGGTACCAGAAACAAGGGTGAGGTAGCAATCCCCGGGTCATCTAATTGAAAAGCAATATTTCCTCGTACATCTTCTTGACTAATTTGTTTTACAAAGGTAATAATCGGAAGTCCAAAGAAATCAACTGGGGCAGTTGTGATTTGAAAAACAGAAGATAACAAAGTGGTTAATAAATTTGGATAGCATTCATAGATTCCATCTTGGGTAACAACAAAAATATCCAATGGATAGTAGCCATGAGCACTTGGAACTGTTCGATGTCGTCGTAAATGTATTGGTTCTTGTTCACTTTTATCGATATATTTTGAAAAGCCGTAACTGGACCAAATTATCTGGCTGAATTCTTGATCAGTTAACGTTCCTTGAAATGCTTTTCCATTATTTCGATTGATTAATGCTTCACTTAATGTGGTAGAGGATTCCTGAATTTTTGGAAGTGGAGAGATCCATAATGGTTTATTGTTGAAGTCATATGGTGTAGATGGATGACCAAGTGGCATGATAATTAATCCTTCTTGATCTTCAGGTATTCCTACAGGATCAATTGCTGGTGGGATTTGACCAGTTACAACGGTTCCTAAATCTAAGGCATTTGCTGCAAATTGAATATTTTGACCGATTTGCCCAAGTTCAATACCTGCTTGATTTGCAGTAGCTTTAGTTGTATTCCAACAAAGACCGATTTGTATTGGTGCTTCATATTGCATGATGTCAATATCGTCTCGGAAGTCTCCCTCTTTGTAAACCACGAGCGAATGATTGATTGGATCTTAAGTATAAAGTGCTTCTTGCGTAAACACATAAATTACTGCGGCATGAATATCATTAATTTTAGAGATGGTAAGTGTTTTATCTTCTCTTAGTCCAAATGCTGACCAAAGAATGGTAGACAATGTTTCTTCACTTACCGGTTCATCAGTGAATTGACGAACTGACATCCTGCGACATATAGTAGTTTCAAGGATCATATCGATAGATATTGGATCGGGTAATTCTTTGTCAGAAATATTGTTTTGTTTAATGGCAATTGCTGAAAACATTGAAGTTTGCAGTAAAAGAATGAGTAAACACACTGGAACTATTTTCCTTTTCACATTATATTTATTCATATTCTCCCCCATTTATATTTAATTAAGGATGTTTGTAATGATAAATTAAACTTTCGATAAAAAAATATTATTAGGAACTATAGTATGAAAAATAAAAAAGGAAGAAAGTGGTGTAGTTTAACTCATTATGATATAGAATCCGATTAACATTGCTTGTTTACTTTTTTGATCGGATACTTGTTCGTTACAATTTGTGCCGACAGTTATATTTATTTCTCCAAATCCGAAGGTGTAATCGTATTTCCATGATGAAACCTTTACAGATTCACCTGGATTCAACGTTGAAATTACTGGAATTGGTGGCATTATCTTATCTCCTCTCATCACATTATCTCCATCAATTGTTGTATTCCAGGTTACATCATGTGCTGCGGTGTCACCAATATTTTTTATAGTTGTATGAGTACCGAATCCTCCAGATATGCTTTCAATTGATAATTGTGGGGAAGAGTTTTCAACAGCACTTATCCCCATGGATAGATTTAATCCAGAAATAACAGTGAACACTATGGTGAATGCTAACAGCACTTTCCAAACATTTCTTTTTTCTTCTCTTAAAATATTATTCTCCTTTCTCATACTCATCACTAAACGAAGATTAAAATATTGATGTTATAAAGTCATAACTAAATTTCACTTAGATTTTAGCTTTAAAATACGCTTTTAGAAAATATATTAATTTTAAAATATTTTTTTATATAATTCATATCCATAGTTAAACTGTTTTTCAGGTATTATTCATTAATTTTTATCAATGATTATAAGCAAAAAATAAATGATGAGGTGATTTCTTTGAAAATTCGATATCCTCTTGCCTTTGAAATATTTCCGAAAGAAATAGATGCTGGTGAAAAATGGTTAACACTCCGGATAAAAAATATTGGGAAATCTAAGTTATTAAATCTAGATGTTCAATTAAATTCACTTGATTCATATTATTTGAAAGGAATTAATGACAGTGAATTTATTTATGAGTTAGATCCTGATAAAGAAACAAAAATCCCATTTAAAGTGAAAGCAACTGCTACAAGTGGCGTGTATGTTTCGGTTGAAAGTATGACTGAAAATGGAGAGCCTTTGTTTGTAGAATCTCCTAGTGTGACTATTCGTATTGGATCTGTTCCTGCTGAAATTAGGAGTATGTTTGTTTTAACAAGACCATATCCTGTTCCAAAGGAAACAATAAAATGTGAATCAACAATTATTGGTTTGAAACAGTCCAATGAGCTTAATTTGGAATTTTGGGCAGATACTCCCTCTGAAAAATTTGAATTACTAGCATCAATGAAAACAAAGCAATTTGATGGTGGAGAAATCGGGAAGTATTCAGCTGAGATAACTCCTGAGGATGAAGGATTGTATGAGATCCATGCCTATCTTTATGATGGAAACAACAGAATAGATCATAAAACTGATACCATATTTGTAAAAAAATAATGTATTAATCTATTTCTATTCTTATTTTCAGTTCGTTATTGACTAGTTTCATTATTTTTTAATAATTGCTTAGTTCTTTTTAGATAATTATCAGCGAGTTTTTTGATTTGGTCGTCCCTTTTTTTGACGGTCATTAGGTATTGGAATGTAATCGCAAGGGAAATAAAAAACAAAAAAACACCACCTAATCCAGCGAAAACATTTGCTAATTGGATAACTATATTTCCTTGAAAAGAGGTAAGTGTTAACCCAACAAGAATTGCTTTATATGCAGAATTAAAAAATACTGCTGCAATACAAAGGAAAATAATACCTAAAAAGAGTGGGTATCTGATCACTCGTTGAGTTTTAATCAGTTTTATAAATTCTGGGAATAATCTTGGTTTCTTACCAAGAACTCTTTTAAAAGGTAAGTTGTACCATAATCCCTGATGTCTACCTTTTTTATCAATTTTTTTCTTTTTCTTTTCCTCATTATGTATTTCTCCTTTGAGATTGTCATCTAGTTCGTCGGCTACTTTTTCTTCCATTAATACGGGTAATGCTTGCTCACATTCCTTTGGATTCATATTGGTTTCTTTTGCAATATTTTTCAATGATTTTTTCACAAGAAAATTAAATCTTTTATCATCTAATGTTTCTTTTATGATCTCTTGGATGTCTTGGCCACTTACTCCTTTTTCACGAATGTTTTCCATTATCGCTTGGATGAATGCTCTTTTAAACACGTCGTAATCAACATTTTTTAACACTTTTTTTCCTTTATTTCCAACACCCATTTTTCATTTTCACCTTAATTTATCGATAAATATCATGTTTTATGATGTCAATATGTTTTGATCTACAAAAGGGACAGATAAAAACAGTGTTTTCATCTATAAGTGGATTGATTTGATAGTTCTTACATTGGGAATTTCTACAGCGAAAATCATATTTTCCTTCGAAAAAGTTGGTTTTTTGTATATCATTTTTCATACAAACCGGGCAACACAGTTTAGAGTTATGTGAAATAGGCTTTTTAAATAAGGAAACCGAACAATGATCATTATTACATTGATATACTATTGACAAAGTTTCACTCCTAAATGATTCGAAATATTATTTTCTCTAAGATGCTCCTTTTTTTTCAACCCAATCAAATAATAACGCAAGTAATAAAAAGCTCATCAAGAGAAAAACTGGGAAAATCCAAAATGGCATCAAAAGATGTTCTATTGAAAAGTGAATTGACCCATTGCTTCTAACTTCTAATCCAGTTAATAAACTAATGAAAAAGAAGAAA
>CAYPUK010000083.1:0-6744 GCA_964414035.1 uncultured Thermoplasmatales archaeon
TTCTCCTTTTTTGGAATGCGAATGCTTTTTAACAAATAATCTTCTTTTTTTTCAGTAATTGTATAGTTGTTATCAGAAACAGTTAATGAAGAATCAATGGTTTCCTCGATGGTCATTTGCATCAAATCAACTTATGCATCACATAATTTTTCATATAATTTTGTGTGTTGATTTGCAATATGGTCGATATGATATTTGGATACTTCTTTTGCTTTTTCTTGATATTTTTTTCGTTTTGATTCAGAAAACATCTCTTCAGTAAGATCATTAACCGTAGTAAAATATTGAAGCGTTCCATCAAATGCTTCTTTGAATTCCTCGGTATCTCTTGCAATCATTGGAAGATTCATAGAAAGTGCTTCTAACATGACAATGGAGTGGCCTTCAGCATATGATGGCATAAGGAATAGATCGGCTGCTGAATAGACTTCAAAAATATCCTCAACAAAACCTGGAAAAGTTGCATTTTTTGGTTTTTGTTTCAAAGATTGTTTTATTTTTCGATAATCCTTTGAAAAGAATGAATATGGAAACCCTCCAATCCAAAGAAACTGATAATTGGGAAATCGTTGTGCAGTTTTTAAGAAATCATAGATGCCCTTTCGTGGTGTTCGTTGAGCAACAGTTAACACGAGGGTGTCTTTATCGGCTAACTGAAGTTTCTTTCGAAATGTTTTCCTCTTTTGTTCATCAGGTTGAAACACGGCGGTATCAATGCCATTATAAATGGTGGTTACTTCTGGTTTGCATCCCATGTTTTTAAGTTCTTTTTTGCATTTGTTTGATACGGCGATAATGTGATCGAATCGATTATAAATAGGATGATATAACCAGTTAATTAATCCTGGAAAGGCAAGATTTCCATGGTTTAAATTAGGCGTGGAATGAGCAGTGATTACTTTTTTCCCTTTGAATCGATGTGAATACCATAAAGAACGAGGACCAAACGTATGGAAATGTGCGATATCAAAATCTAAAGACGGATCATTATATGAGATATCTATTTTTTCTGAAAGTTTGTTATACAAGTTTTTTGCAGCCGTAGCACAACCAAGGTATTTGAAAGCGCCACTATCTTCTACGATAAAATTAACCTTCATCACAAAACCCCTTGTTTCACTGTTTTGGATGTTGATCTAAGGTGGATGGTATCTTTGAATAATTTATTTTATACATTTCGATCCAATGAACTTCTTCAAAATCATCATTAAATGTTGCATTTCGATATACTAAGGTGAATGGGTCTTCTTTGAATTTATCATATGATTCGTTTGTCATATGAAAATATCGGCCAACGTCAACATTGACAACTTTTTCTCTCATGATATCATCAATAAGGATATGAGTGATATTTAATTGTTTAAGTTGATTGAGGCATCCACTTAAATTCTTAGCATACCAGGTGGTATTTGTTTCTCCATAAGTGATGTTATATCCATTTGCCCAGCAAAGCATTGATAAGCGATGGTCTGAAGCAATCACACTGGTATTGCTTACGTTTCCATCCATCCAATCTAACACAGAGATACAAGGATCTGAAACCCGTTCATCAAGGGAGTCAAGAGCATCAATGGTTGGATATGCGGCCATAGTATTAGCAATTATCAATGAACCAACGATGACGGGGATGGCGATAGTTCTCAAATGTGATTTTAGTGATTGTGGTTGATGGATGAATTTGTGAGGATTGATTAGTGAGGTTACTTTGGTAATGGAATGACTTTCGATGAGATGATGAATGCTTAATGCTGCGGGAATACAAAGAGGTACGATGAGATATTCGAGATGCCGATCTGGCATTAATTTTGCTGATGAAATTGAAAATAAGAATGATCCAATGAGTGCAATGCTCCATCCATAAACAAGATATCCATTGTATTCTTGTTTGAGGAGTGAAAAACCGGCTAGTGAAAAACTAGCGAGAAGGATCATGGGGATTGAATAGGCAACAGCAAGCGGTGTTAATGCGATGTATACGCCAGGTATTCCTGTTTTGATGGCAATAAGTGATGCGATAAGGATTGCACTGAACGCGATGATGACTTTTTTTGTAATGGAGTATGGCCGATGACCGATTTTGAGTCTTGGAAGGATGTTTTTGATAGCATCTGAGTATTTGCAAAGTAAGAATCCAACACTGGTTGATATGAAATAAAGCAGGATGACCCACGGTGAGGATACTAAGAGTTTTCCATTCATGAAACTATCATAAACCGGTGTTGCTACAAGCATCCAATACATAAAAGCTGAAGTTGATGCGAAAAGAACATACGCAAGTATTTGGTACGATTTTTTCCAAAGGTTGCTATGATGGAAAGTATACACAAAGAGCATGGTGGTGATGCTGATAATGTAGAAATACATGGTAAAATGGTGGGACATGATCAGTAATGCAGTTGAGATGAGAAGGGGGATAAGATAGCTTGATTTTTTGATGAATTTAATAAAGAAAAAGATGGAAATCATCATGAAGAAATGTCCGATGGTAAGAGGGGCTGCATGACTGGTTTGATACACATGAAATGTTGCAGTTGAAAGCAATGCTGCTGATATTAAAGCAATGCTTCTTTTTTTGAATAATTCGTAAACGATGAAATATAAGATGGCAATGGTGAGCCCGCCGAAGATGGGTGCGATTTTTGGCAGTAACTGGATAGTATCAATTCCAGTAATGAAATGAGCAAATCCGGTGATTGCATAAAGGACGGGGAAGTATTGATATGAGGATCCCCAGCCATTGTATGGGTTGATGAGTGATTTTGTTTCTACAAATGAATTGGTAAGACCATAATAAATGCCGAAATCTACACCCCAGGCAGCATTTAAAAGTGAGGGAAGTGTGCGCAGAAGAATAGCTATCGCTGTTACTAGTATGAGTGGAATTACCCAATGATATGTTTTAAGTGTAAATCGTTTTTTTTGCCTCATCCGCTCACAGTATAAGAAACAGGTTAATTTTGGGGTGAATAAGGCAGGGGTATTTAAAATGATTCTGGTTTTTTATGGTAAAACGATGTTGAGAACGTTTTCAACGGTTTTTTCTACGTTTCCTGTGCGTTGAAATCCGTTTGTTTTTTCTGCGATTTTCACATCTTTTTTTAGATTAAGTTTTTCTTGAGTATTGGTGTGGCAGGTGTTTGTTTTTTTCAAGTGTTGGGCAAGGTATTCTTGTTCGATTTGACCCGGTGTTGGTATCATCAGTGCTTTGGTGCCAATGGTTGCTAGATCCATGATGGTTGAGTATCCGCTTCGCGAGATCACTAGTTTGGATCTGTTGAGGAGTTCTTCTCGTTTCTCTTTGGATAAATATGAATATGTTTGTATATCTTTTTGAGCAGGAATTTTTGTTTCTTCTGTTTTACCTAGACTCATCACAATTGATCCGGTCAACTCTTGGATTTGGCTAATGATTTTTTGTTCAAGGATGCTTCGTTGTGGTTCAGGACCAGAGAGGGAAATGAAATAATCTATGTCTTTTTCTATGTCAAGCTGTGAAAAATCAGAGAGAATGCCGACATAATGTAATTTGTCTTCATCGATTTTTTTGAGATTGTGGGAAAGATCTCCAGATAAATTATTTTCTTTGAAATCTGGGATGATGATTTCTTGGAATCGTTTGAAGAAAAATTTGTTAAAGGTTTCACTTCCTCGTTCGAATAATTGGAATCGCAAAGGATTCATGATTCTCATTTGATGTGAGATAAAAAAAGAGGGAATTTGTTTGCTGTACATATCGTATCGGCCATCGGAGATGATACGATCACATGAGGTGTCTTTAAGGATTCTTTGCAGTTGTTGTAATCCATCTTCCATTCGTTTGATGAACACGGGCCAGTAAACCATGCTTTTAGCGATGAATTGCCGGGTGTTTTCTGAAATAAGAATGGGATAATCGGGTATATCTATGTAGGTAACTTTTTCTCCAAGTTCTTTTTGCAGGAGTTGTAATGACCGGTCACTGGAGATGATCGTAAGATTATGGTTTTCTTTGATGAGTTTTCTGATGATGGGAAGAGATCTTGTTGCGTGACCAAGTCCCCATGAGCAAAGGCTGTAAATGATATCCATAATGATGCATCTGTATTTTTTCTTTGATTATAAGTCTGCCGAGATTAGCCGGATTCAAAGATGAGATGTTATGAAATTGACTTTTTTGATGAAAGAGGCACAGGATAATGCAAAGGTTCTTTCCAATCAATTTAATGTTTATAAAAAATTTATATTTATTAAATTTAGAATATTTGTTACAATTAAATAAGGAAAAAATTTATTAAATGATATTTAATATGGAATTAACACTAGTCTGCAAAAAAGATATGCAGATGGGGAGGAAAATATGAAAGTAATAACAATAGCAATATGTTTTTTGATGCTGGTGCCCCTCTCATTTTCTTCTGTTGTTGCAACAGATGATCAGAGTCCAAGCATACCAGAGATTCATGGACCTTGCGAATCAAAATGTGGAGAAATGTGTGAATATACTATACAAAGCATCGATCCACAAGGAGATGATATTTATTACTCGGTGAGATGTTCAGATGATATTGCCTGTATTGAACTTGGACCGTATGAATCAGGAGAAATCATCAAATTCAATCATTGCTGGTGGACATTCTACCAAAATACTAATCCATTCCAGATCCGTGTAAAAGCAAAGGATAACTATGGCCATGAAAGTGAATGGGGAGTCTTTGAAACGAATCTAACTGACATAAGAATCAAAGAGGTTATCATTTCGCCTCAACATTCAATCCTGTTTCAACTCGTTAACCTTCTAATCAATCGGTTCTCTATACAAGGTAGCTGGATGAGATTCACTTAAAATAGAGATGAATTAATGGATTACCTTCTCACCTCTTTTTTATTTTTTTTCAATAGGTTAAATAACAGTTCCTCAATTATAAATGCATACAAGTTTTTGTATACCTTTATTATTCATCCTCATGGTGATCATGTTGACTGATTTCACGGAAAAATTAACAAATATCATTCATAAAAACAATAGCCTTGTCTGTGTTGGACTAGATGTAGATAAAGACAAAATCCCATCATTTCTATTTGAAAAAAGTGATGATCCCTATGTTGAGTTCACAACTTCAATCATTGATCAAACAAAAGATGTTGTTGCTGCATACAAACCAAACCTAGCATTCTATGAATCTCTTGGAAGTGATGGAGATCGAATACTTCGAGAAACTTTGAAAGCAATTCCAAATGACATCGTTGTCATCCTAGATGGCAAGCGAAATGATATTGGAAACACAGCAAAAAAATATGCATTTTCCCTATTTGAAGAATTAAAAGCAGATAGTGCAACAGTAAATCCATATCTTGGAATCGATGGGGTTAAGCCCTTTTTAGAGTACAACAATACTTGCAGTTTTATCTTATGTCGTACATCAAATCCTTCTGCAGTTGAGTTTCAAAATCTCATCATCGATGATGAACCATTATACATTCATGTGGCAAAAACAGTGAAATCATGGAAGAAATATGGTTGCGTGGGTCTTGTAGCTGGGGCTACCTATCCTGAAGAATTACGAAAATTACGAACACTTATGGGTGAAGATTCACCATTTTTAATCCCAGGTATTGGAAAACAAGGTGGTGATGTCAAAAAAACAGTAGAATTTGGAACCAATACTAATGGTGAAATGGCAATCATCAATTCTTCAAGAGGCATTATTTATGCTTCAACTGGAAAAGATTTTGCTGAAGTAGCACGAAAAAAAGCTGTGGAACTAAGAGAAAAGATCAACCAATTTCGGTGAGGATCATCCTAAAAGATCAAAGGATATCGTCAGTAGTTCGGAAAGTGGATGAAATTACTATTCCATCCACCATTTCATCATTTCTGTTCAACCTTTCATTTTTTTATTTTGCTATAGTAAACGCAAAAATAATGGTTAAAGAATGCAGAAGATACTTGTGTTTCTGGTTCAAAATAGACGGTGCACTCAGAACACCGTCTGCAAAAGGTGAGGAAAACATCGCTTTTCTGAATAAGGATATGTGCTATCGTGGTGCTCGAGGATACACTGTTAACCGATAAATATGTTTTAACCGGTCAACACGAATAGGAATCTTGCCTGGGTCAAGTCCTTTCCTCCCTCGCTCAGCAATGTTAAGCATGATCCAAATATTGTACAGACATACTGCGAGCACAAAGAAACCATAACGGACACTGTATTTTTTTGAACAAGTCCGACCAAGAAACCGGTTTTTCACTCTGTACTGAGTTTCAATTCCAAACCGTGAACTATACAGTTCATGAACCATGGATGGTTTAGCATTGGTCATATTTGTTGCATATGGTAACAGAGAATCATCAGATTCAACAGTTACAAAACGATACGTCGTTCCATCAGTCATCGTGTACTGCTGTGGACCATGTTTCACTGTTGTTTTCATCATCTGTTTTACTTTATCTCCCTGTCGTACAACTGGGATGATAAATTTTTCTTCCTGATCATCTATGCTTTGGATGACGTTTCCTGTGTAAAACCCTCTGTCTAAAAGAATCACTTGGATATCAACAAGTTGTTGAGCATACTGAATCAGACGTTTGACAATGTTTTCTTTTGAAGACAATGGTGTAACGGGCAGTATTTTTACGATAAAGCGTTTCCCATCTTCAACGATACCAACTCTAAAGTCCCAATTTTTCGGTAATAGGCATTTCCAACAGTTCAATAACCTTTTTCGTCTGCCGAGTAACCTCGGCAAGACGATCAGTACCATCCA
>CAYPUK010000084.1:0-4397 GCA_964414035.1 uncultured Thermoplasmatales archaeon
ATAAATTGTCTGGAATAGATAGACTTATCTGTTTCAATGTCATAAATACCAGTAAATATTTATAAGTATTTATAACTACATAAATTTTTCTATAATTCATCTGATTTAAAATAAAAAGAGCAAATCGGATTTTAGATGGATAACAAAAAATATGGTTTTCCCAAGTTAAACTACGTATCTGGTTTTTTATGAAATAAATCAGGAGAAATAAAAGAAAAAATAACATAAAGCCTAGTAAAATAGTTAGACTTAATGGAAATCGTTGAACAAATGAACCAGTTTTCAAATAAATCCCTTTTTAGCCTTATTTCGGTCACTTTCCGAAGTACTGCTCCCTACAAAAACATAGTATTACGTCATAAGACTTATCTTATAAAAAATACCATTACATTTTAAGATTTGTGCATCATTATCACGAAAAATAAAATTATATATACTTTCTTCTTCCTGAGATGTTAATGGTATCCTTGTGTTTGGTTGTTCTATAGCTTTTTTTAATTTTGGATGATTATTTAATGTTTCATTACTTAAATTATAATAAGTGTCTGGCTGGTAATCAAGTGGTTCAGCACGTAGAAATGCTTCATATGATTCGAAACACCCTGTAAATATTACAATACATGAAATACATATTATCGTAATTATCCATTTTTTTTCCATAATCATCATTTCTCTGAATTGATTTTAAAGAATTAGAGGAATCATATTATGATACCTCCACAGTTAATATTTTTAGATGTTACCAAATTTGATCATAGATTGTATCTTCGCAATCTTCACACCATCCAACCCACCAGAACTCAAGATAACAATAACTCATAACACATAAATCTAACGGGGACCAATCATGATCAGGTGCCCCAAAACAATGTGAAATTTCATGCTGAGCGATACGCCATCTAATCCAAGCCGTACTTTCTCTTGCTATACAATAATGGTCATTGATATATGCAAAACCAGAGTATCCCGATGCGTCATCAACCCACCCCATAAAAACGTAATTAGTTGTTTCAAGAAATTCTAAATCTTCTTTTAAATCCTCTAATAGATCTGGTAGATAATCACCACTTACATCATATGCGCTCCAAAAACCAAGAAGAGCAACAATAC
Organism: uncultured Thermoplasmatales archaeon; assembly: GCA_964414035.1. GTDB lineage: Archaea > Thermoplasmatota > E2 > DHVEG-1 > DHVEG-1 > EX4572-165. Next base: position 1,111 of record CAYPUK010000084.1, read on the forward strand.
TCATATCTACATTATAAACAGGTTCAAACTCATTAGCACCACCTACGGTATCATCATATAATGCAGCAATATCATTTGGTTCAAATCGTGAATCTTTCGCAGGAACATAAACAACAATTATATCTCCATTTACCTGTTTAGGACCACCTTTACTATTCATAGGTTCTTTCTCATAAACTGCTTCTTTCGGTGAATTTTCTTTCATAGAGATAATTATTTTATTCAAATCTTCATCAGATATTTCAACATCTGGTATTCTTGGATTAATTCCATATTTTTCTATATATTCTTGTCTTGCCGTATCTGCAACATTCTTTGCCTCATCCCAAGTAATGGAGAAATCATACTCAATTTTTTCAAAATTTTCTGGAACCTTTCCCTCCTCTGTTATAATAACAATTTTATTCCCATCTAAAATTGTCCCATCTAAATAATTCGGCATCTTCTCCATTTGTTCCCATTTCTCATTTTTAATCGGCAAATCTGGAAGAGATCCATACAATATTTCCCTTTCATTTGTTTTTATGTCCACACCTGTGTTCACAAAAATACTTGTTAATAATAAACTCACAAAAATTGCAAATAATATTTTTTTCATTTTTCATTCCTCTTATTTATATTTATTAACTCAAAATTTTCAAATCCTTTCTTCAATTCTTAATAATCATTTTTCTTCCACTCCCATTTTTTATGAACTTTATAGGACACACTTTGTATTTATATTTTGTGATTATGATTGTGAAAAGATTTTTAAAAACGTTGAAAAATAGTTAAAATAGATATTTTTGAATAACAATAGTTAACTTTAAGGTTTTATTAAGAAAATCTTCTCTTCAAGATTTTTTTACTTTGCCCCAGCAAAAATCAATCTGAAGAATAAGACTCATAACACGCATAATCAACTCTAGATAACAACAATATTGAGATTCAAACGCTATGAACAAAACAAGTTGATCACATACCAAGTTAAACTTGGTTTTTGATAGAGGTGTGAAATGTCAAGGAGTTGTTTTATAGGAATTTCCGAACCGTTAACGAATCAAAACCAGCACTATTTCCATCCAAATCGTACGCTTTGGCTTTTACAATGTGCTCTCCAAACGAAAACTGAGTCCACTTCCATTCAAATGGTGATTCATCATCAGTAAACATGAGTGTATCATCAACATAAAACTCAACTTTTGATAACAGTTCTAATCCCTCAGCAACCACGGTCACAGAACCAATTATAAGACAATCCCTGGGGTACTCGAAACGCCGATATTGCTCCTCATCAAAACGATACCACCACATATCTTTCGGCCTTACAATCTGAACAAGGGTTTGATTATTAATAAAAAGCCTTACAAAACCTTGCACGCCACCAGTTATCACATCATCATATCCATCATTATTAAAATCGGCTACGGCCAACGCACCAAAATTAAGATTTTCCGCAAACCCCTCTGGCCCGTTAGGAAACCGGCAAACGTAAAATGGCTTGAATTCTTTCCCTATCCTCATCATGAGAAACAAGTAACTATTCGTAGCATAAAGAAAATCTAACCAGCCATCATTATTATAATCCAAAGAGACCAAACATCCTTCCAAAATACCACCCATACCGCTCCATTTCGTGGGAATTGGAAGATCAACAATACGTTCGCCCCGTGTATGATTAAAGAAGTCTGGTGGCCCTTGATTCCAATGAATATAAATATAACCCTTTCTCATATCTTCTTCCCTGGGATTTACGATAAAATCAATCCAACCATCATTATTAAAATCCCCTGACGCAACACCATATGCATCAAAATAATAATCATATAATACTCCTTCACTCTTAAAATTGGCTTCCCCATCATTCAAATACAATTCAACTCTGCCACTACCACTACCAACCAAGATATCAAGATCACCATCATTATCATAATCAGCTGATGCAAGTTGTGGACATATCTCGCTATCCGTATCAAATGGCTCATGAGGACCAAGCCAAGCGACCATCCGTTGATCAGAAAACGAATTCTCACCATCATTGATTAATAGATTAACTGTTCCATTCACAGCGACATATACTCCTTGATAAAACTCCAGTTCATTATACGTATACAATAAATCAATATCACCATCACCATCAAAATCACCAGAGTCTAGATCTTCAATATAACGAAGTGTTTCGTAAATAGTTAGAATATCAACTCGTGTAAAGTTTATACCACTTGCATTACAATCTCTGAAAAATATTGAAATAGTAGATTTCGTCCATGGACACGTTGCCCATGAAACAGCAAAATCCATATAGCCATCATCATTGAAATCAGCCGTTGTCAACCCATATACGGTTTGACCAAACTCAGCAAGTTCGGAAATGTTAAAAAGTGAAGTATTTAAATCCTTAGGATTATAATCTTGATCACAAGGATGCGTTTGCATAACAGTAGTTGAAATCAAAGAATCAACTGATTTCATCTGTTCATTTGTTTTGTTACTATAACTTTTAACTTTGGATAATGTGTCATCCCGTTGAACTCTTGCAGGAATACTCACATTGATCCCGCTCATAAGAAACAATGCAACAATCATTATGCTCATGGTTTTCTTAGAAACACTTGAATTCATTTTTATCCCTCTGAATTAATAGGCTGTGCAGATATAAATATGATAATATGGGACTAGTTGACATATAGATTTTCTCCATGATATTAAAAGAAATCAATGGAGGATATTATCCCCCTTTCTCGTTGTTCCCTTAACCTATCCACTGGAAATTGTATGATATTGTTTTATCATTGTTACCCTCGTCATATTCTTGAATTACACCATTATTAAGATTAGGATCATAGTCTGTATAAACTGTGATATCATGATATCCCTTACCATTTACCTGAAACCATTGCGAATAATACATTCCATTAATCCCCGTATCCATTGAACTATGTTGATAATCTTGTATAATATACTCGTCAATCCAAAGTCGATCTTTAAAAGTATGAGTAAAACCAGCATCACATTCCAGATAGTATTTTACTCTAAAGTAATTACAGCCGATAACTTGTCCTATTTGAACCCGATATACTTCTAGATCAGTGTATGGTTCTGTTCCTCTAAGACCGCCGGAAGCAACTGAACCATCTTCAGTTTTTATATAAATTGTTGTCCATTCGATATCATCTTCATTGAAACTTTCTTCAGCAGTTACTGTTGCTATTCCAGCAAACATGGTCGCACTCATCAGCGTCACCACCATGATGGCTAAAACTTTTTTCTTCATCCTTTTTCACCTCAACTCGTTTTAGTAATATATA
>CAYPUK010000085.1:0-2006 GCA_964414035.1 uncultured Thermoplasmatales archaeon
GTTGGTCTTGGCATTGATATTTTAAAGATAAAAAAGATTTCCGTGTTGAACATGCTTCCAAGCCTTCCCATCATGCTTTCTATAATCTATATCTTCTATTAGATATTTTTATTTGCAACAAAAGTATTATTATAAATTATAAGTATGAAAATATTTAAATAAGATTAAATAGATAAATATATAGGGTAGGGATTATACATGGAAGAATATACTTTTCATGAGGACTTCATGCAAAAATTAAGTTGTATTCTCAACGAAATCATCAACACCTAATACTAATCCACATTAGTAAAGAAACCATAATGAATCCTCATTTACACTTTTTGTAATGACAATCCAACACTAGATCCAATGTCCTGCAAGGTTTCAAACACCTTTTTCTGCAATACAACTTCTTTTTCAAACTTTTTTTCAGCCAAAAACTCTTTTTCACCAGCAACAAAAACCTGATCGTTCCCATTGGTAGAAGATAACCCTTTTAACAAAGAAAGCATGGTATCCACCTGATTTTCAATACGTTCTAATCCACAAAACGCATTAGGATCAATTACTCCAAAAAAATGACACACTCCAGAAGGATGATTCTTTTTCCCATACACCTCAGTAGCCATCGCACCATGAGATAATCCTCCAGTTAGAAGATCAACCATCACTGATAACCCATATCCTTTATGCCCACCAGTCCTTTCCTCACTACCACCCAATGGTAACAATCCGCCTCCTTTACGATATAACACGTTTTCTAAGACCTTTTCTGCATCTGTTGTGGGAACTCCCTGTTCATCAGTAGCCCACACTAAAGGAATCTTTTTTTCAGCCCGAGCATACACTTCCAATTTACCACGGGGAACAGTAGATGTTGCCATATCTAACAAAAACGGAGAACTTTTCCCTGGAAAACCAATGGAAATAGGATTTGTCCCAATCACTGCATCCTTAGCAAACGTAGGAACTACCAAAGGAGCAGAATTGGTGGTTGAAAACCCGATAAGCTCTTCTTTTAACGCCATCAACGCGTAAAACCCAGCAATCCCATAATGATTTGAATTTCGAACACTTGCAAAACACATATATCCCTTTTTTGCTTTTTCAATACACCGTTTCATTGTTTTATAGGCCACAACAGCACCCATTCCACCATGACCATCAACAACCATAGAAACTGGTGTTTCCTTTACGATTTCAAAAGAGGCATCAGGAATAATAACACCATTTTCAATAGCATCTAAATATCGTTTCAAGCGAGCAACACCATGAGAAGCAATACCTCGTCGGTCAGCGGTAAGAAGAACAGTTGTGGTAATACGAGCATCTTCTTTAGTTAACCCCGCATGAGTAAGCGTTTGGGTAACAAATTCAAATAAGTCATCTGTTTTTACCGTTACTTGATCTGATAACATAAGAGAATCAATCCTATATGATCTGATTTTAACACAAAAAATAGGATGCAATCATAAAAAATGTATGGTTTATTTCATCAGAAAAAAATCTCTAATAAAAAAATCATTTAAACTTCCGTTTCTCAGAAGAAGAACCAACTCTTCTCAGATGATAATCATATTCTTCCTTTTGTTTATCAATAAAATTCTCCCATGATTTATAAATCTGATTAAAGTAAGGAGATCCTTCTTTATCATCCTTCCAATCAGTAACAAGATCCTCAGTTTGTTCAATAATTTCCTTCCATCGTTCCAAATGTTTATCATTCATCGATTTTACAACCCCCACAACCATAGTAACATAAGGTCTTAAAAAATTTAAACTTTTTGCTTTTTTTACAGTATTTTACCATTATTTGCACAGACCACCCTTATTTCAATAGATATTTTATTGTTTCACTGTGCAATAAAAAAAATGATAATGTAAGAATGGGGAAGGGTGGATGGGATGGTGAGGAAAGATGGATAAAAAAATATTTTTGTTCCCCATTCTTTAAAAGCCATATTGGAATAACTATTATATAAAGTTTATTATAATATTACCATTTTTTTCTTTGTAATCTGTTG